>NVUU01000054.1 GCA_002402025.1 Candidatus Aerophobota bacterium | reverse complement strand
CATATGCTATAATATTACTATCTAGAAATCTCATTTTCAACTAATTCGTCCATTTGTTCTGCTGTAAGATTTGATTTCGGTTTAATTTTCTTAGCTTCTTTAAATAGAGTTTCGATATCTTCATTAATTTTAACGATGTCTACTTTTTTAAGGCCAGAATCTCTCAGCTTCACAAGAAAACCTTGCAATTCCATATTTTCTCTTAGAAGAACTGTACAAAGTTTAGGAAGGGTTTCAAGGAATTTCGTTTTATCTGCAATTTCCTTCTCTGTCACGATCTTGTCAAATCGCTCTTTTCCATTAATCAAATAGTACGCAATAGATATCGTCTCACGAATAGAGTAGCGGAAACGCATGATGATACGCTCGATCTGTATCTGCGCTTTTTCGATCCTTTTGGATATCTCCACCTCTTCTTCTCTTGTAAGGAGGGGTACAGATCCCATCTCTTTCAGGTACATCCTTACTGGATCGTCGGAAGAACCTTCTGCTCTTTTAGGAAGAGATTCTAGCTCCTTTGCTTCCTTCTTTCTCTCTTTTTGTCTTTCGACTTCCGCTTGGTTCAGGATCTGAATATCCATCCCACTTAAGAAGATCAGCACCTGGTCGATGAGCTCGGGAGTATCGAAGTTCATAGGAAGAACTTCGTTTATCTCTTCATAGGTGAGATATCCCTGCTCTTTTGCTATCGCTACGAGTTCTTCTAGCTTTTGCTGATGCTGTGGGTCAAAAACATTTTGTCCTGTATTACTCATATACTCCTAAGGATGTTATGAAAAAATTCACTGAAAAGAAAAAGCCATATTTCTACTTTTACTAAAAAAAGAAAACCGGCGCTTTAAATTCTGCTGACAATACGTCTAAATGTCAAGATGATATTGAAGAAATCTCTAAATAGAGTCATCATCCAAAACCTTATGATTTTGGACCCTACGCCGTACAATGGAAGATATGTCAGTTTTAAATAAAGTAAAAAAAATTATTAGAATACTCTTCTACCTCTTAATACACACCTCTAATACTGACTAGTATTAACTCATTCTAGCCACATAGCTTCTCAGCCACATGAAGTAAAACATAATGCAAAATGTAATCCCAAAGTTAAATAGGTACTTAAATGGAAAAAACTTCTGAAGCGCACAATAAGAAGGGTTCCCCTTCTTATAGTAAACAAGCCACTCGTCCTGCTCTTTCCAAAAATTTTTTACATGAGTCTCTGCTGCAAATTTATTCAGGAAGAGAGGTTTTATAAAAGTATAGTTTTCTTGATATTCCTTTCCTCTCGCTTTAAAAGAAAATTTTGCTTCTACAGCATACTTGTTCTCAGAAAGGGGTTTTGCATGAAACTCGGAAACTTTAGCATTTGTTACCTGAGAGAGCATTATATAAGGAAACATTTTAATGCTGAAGAGGGCGAGGAACCATAGAGAAGCCGCACAAGTCACTCCAAAAAATAGCAACCAAATGTTTTTTCCAAATCCACCTTGCATCTATCTGTCTCCTGATTAAGGCTTTTTATGGGCTCTATAATGGGAAAAACCTCTATACGARGCAAGTAAAATTGTTATTTTATTTCCCTATTTCAAAGTAGGATTTTGACGAATTTCATAAAAGATGATATAGTTCCTATCTTTAATCGACCCAATTTAAAATAGGATACCCATGGCAAAAGAAGAAAAAGTAGCCAAAAAAGTTAAAAGACCTACAGCTCAAAAACGTATGATCCAAAATGAGAAGAAAAAAGAAGTAAATAAAGTTCTTAAATCTCGTTTGCGTACTGCTGTTCGTTGCTTCGAAACATCTCTTAAGAATAAAGAAGCAGAGAATGTGAAGACTCACTTAGGCGAAGTGTTCAGCCTAATGGACAGAGGTGTAAAGAAAGGCATCTATAAAAGAAATAAGGCAGCAAGAACGAAATCTAAGTTTGCAGCAAAAGCTGCTGACTAGGACTTCATATAAAGATCGAGCATTTCTCTAAGCTCATCTTTAATCGGATATCCCACAGCTTCTGTTGGCACTGCCCAGGCGTAGCTGTGGTATTTTTTTGCCTGAATTTCTTCCGGATCTACAACTCTTACAACAAAATAAAAGCTTCTTTTCTTGCCTGCATCTGTTTCAGTATCTTGGTAAGCTAAGAACTTTTCCACCTCAGAGACTGCAAGAAGAGTCTCCTCCATGAGTACTCTATGAAGAGCTTGTGAGATTGTCTCGTCTTTTTTAATTTTGCCCTTTGGGAGATGATAAAAATTTTGCTGGTTGAAATAAGGTTCCTCTAAAAGAAGTAACTCATCTTTTCTGAGTGCAAATATAGCAATTTCTACATCCGCTATAGAATCTTTTTGTGCATCTTTAAGAAGATGTCCGAACATCTTTAGTCTTCCCTGGAAAAGCGAGCGAGAAGATCACATACACGATCCTCGATCTCTTCCTTGATCTCTCTTGGTTTTTTTATAAAACCATTGATCATTATCGCAAAAGCTAAAGTTTCAGAATCTCTTGTTGTGACATAGCCGCATATTGAAGATACCCCTTTCAAAGTTCCCACTTGAGCTCTTATCTTGTTCTTCATATGCTTACTACCAAAGCGTTTTCTCAAAGAAGGATCAAGACCAGATAGTGACAGTGACGAAATAAGCTCTGGAGCATAAATAAACTCTTTATCCACCCATTCAAGTAGTGATACCATTTGATTTGGAGTAATCATGTTATATGCAGACTCTCCGCTACCATCTAAGATCACAGCTTTTGCATACAAAGGCTCATTTAGTTCTTCTAAAAAATCTCTGATTGCTTGAGAACCATTTGGCCAGGTACCAGGCTTACCATATTTATTGCGCCCAACTTTTTTAAAAAAGCAATTCGCAAATAAATTATCGCCATTTTTTAGCATATGCATCGTCAGATCAAACATGGAGTTTGATCTATGCGTTGCTAAATATTTTRTATTTTTTTGCATCTCTTCAAAACGTATTTTTCCAAAATGCTTAATCCCATTACTTTTTAACCTTTCAGAAAACTCGGTAGCTGCATAAAGCTGGGGATTTTTTACGGGTATACGATACAGTATTGTCTTGCTCTTAAGAGACATCAAGCCCTCTATATGAATCACATCTTTTTGTATGATATTCTTTGTAGAAACTTGAATGGTATTTTTCTTTCTGTTGATATTACCCATAGAGGCATTGTTCTCTATCACAATACCTGGAATTTCCGGTTGTATCCTCACAAGAGGTGCCATGGTAATCAACTGTGAAGGTTTTACCCAARCATTCACACAGCTATGATTGATAATAAGAGCATCTACCGGAGCATCCCTATWGAGGAGTTTCTCATCCCACATCCATCCTGGTGCTAAAGGTAAATCATCAAATTCTGTAGCATCAAAGACAAGGTCTCCCTCGATTTCTTTTACATTAAGCAACTTTAGCTCAAAGATCAGATTATCTAAGTTGTTACCTGTGAGTGAAGGATCACCAGAGCCTTGAAGGAACAGGTCTCCCTTCAAAACTCCCTTATCAACAAAGCCGTTAGTATAAAGATTTGTCTCGAAACAAAAGTTTGGCCCAAGAAGCTGAAGCGCTGCTGCTGCTGTAATAATTTTTAAGGACCCACCTGGAATAAACTTTTCGTTGGAATTTTTCTCAAACAAAGTGTTTCCATCTTTTAAGGAAATAATCTTTATCCCCACTTGAGCTGTGGGATCTGCATGGAAAATAACGGATTCAATATTTTTCTTAAGACTTTTCTCTGGAGATTTTTCTTTGATTTTCGATTCGAATGCAAAAATAGAAGCACTCAGCGTCAAAACAAAACAAGTAATAGCTGTATGTAAACATCTAAGCATTCTAGAGATCACCATTTTCTTTGAAAAAGTAGCAGGAATTTAGACGGATCATGCTTTCTCTTCAAGATTTAATTTCTTATATCTCATTAGTGGGTTAAAAGTGTTTTTTTGTATACTTCCAAAAAAACACTTTTTGAGCACGCCTTCTTTTGCAAAGAGCGTGCAGCTATACTTGGCTCTTGTTAAGGCCGTATATAGAAGTTCTTTTCCGAAAATCTCACTTTTCCCAGGAAGAAAGATCATCGCTTTCTCAAATTCACTCCCTTGCGATTTATGAACAGTAACACAATAAGCGTATTCAAAATTTGGAAGCAGCTGCTTTTTATATTCTTTAATCTCCCCTTCTATGTAAAAATAGGTAGTATCTTTTCTGCTGTCTACAAGATTATTGATCAAAATCCCAAGATCCCCATTGTAGAGGTTCTTTGAGTAATCCGTTTGCGTGATCATAATGGGGATCACCATCGTACTATTTTTTGCTCTTGTTTTCAGAAACTCATAAATCTCCCTATTGATTGTTTTTACACCCCAGATGCCCTTGTTTATGGGGCTTAGCATACACATTTTCTTAAGATTTTCTAGAAGATTCTGGATGCTTTTTTTAGGATCCTCAAAATGTTTAAACTCAGATTCTAAATCAAGATTTTCAATATTCAAAATACTCTTTTCTTCTGCAAACTCAAAAAATCTAAGATCTTTTGTGTTTGATTGTAAAACCTCAGCTGCCTTTTCAAAATCGTTCTCATTCACCGATTGTGCTAAGGTGTGAATACCGCGATTTTCTATACGTAGGCATTCTTTAAGCTCTACATGAGCATCTACTGCTGCATGAAAGAGCTCTTCAAAAATCATCCCAGTCTCAACGGGAGGAAGTTGATGATAATCTCCTACAAGAACTACTTTTGTATTTTCTAAGATATTTGCAAAAAAGGTCTTCCACACATGAAGATCTATCATAGAGCACTCATCTACAACAATAAGATCGTAACTAAGTATCCCTGCTTGATTACCTCTAAGCTTCAAAGCACTATGGAGCGTTTTGATCTCGATGTTTGGGATTTCGCCAAGCTTTTGCTTTAAGTGGGATGTCGCTTTCCCAGTCGGTGCGGAAGCAAGTATCCTCGGCTGCTTTTCTTTTGAAAGCTCATAATAAATCTTTAGCAAATGCTCAATAGTATAGGTTTTTCCCGTACCTGGTCCGCCTGACAAAATAAAAAGTCTATTGTGCAAAGCACCTTTCACAGCAAGAAGTTGCTCGGGGTTTAGAGATGATACATAGGGTTTCATCGCTTCTTCTACTTCAAGAGAAGTAAAGCTCTTCATGCTACTCTCTAAAAGAGAAGCAAAAGATGAGGCAATCTGATGCTCTTGTAAAAAGTACTTTTGCAGATAGTATCTATCACCATCTTTGACAATCGGTCTTAAGTCCACGCTTCCATGAAAATTTTGACAAAGAGACTCTGGTAGGTTTTGTGCACCATTCAATAATTCAAGTAAGAATAGATCTTTTTCAGCATCTTGCAAAAGATCTAAAGCATCAGGAGTGATTTTTCTATCTTCTACAAGAATGCTATGATGTCCAAGTCTTCCAAGCGCAAACAAATAACAAAGAAAGCTAAAGCTCTCCTCTGACACTTTCTTTCTGAAGATGTTTGCAAAAGCAAAGTCTACGGCTTTAAGAAAGCCACGCTCCAAGAGCTTTTCTCGGCTAGATGTGTTTTGATTTTCAAGAGACAAAATACACCCCCTTAGCTGTCTCTTTTTTAAGACCTCTTAAGTAAACGTAAAACATCCCGCCATACTCTAAATCACTGCTTTCTACAAAAGAGCGAATAGCTCTACTATAAAATTTTGCCTGCAAAAAGTAATCATGATGCTTCATGCTCTCTACGAGGTTTTTCTCTTCATAATCACAAACGTGATTCCCAAGAAAATTAGATTTCCAATCAAGAAGGTACATTCTTCCATCCGCTATAATACATAAATCAATAAAGCCTTTGATCGTGTGAATTTCATCCTCATACAGATGAAATGGCATCTCTGTTGTGACATCTTTAAGTTTAATATCTGAAAGAGCAAATCCATCTTTTCCATCACTCAGCTTTAGGTGCATGACATTCTCAATTATCAAGTAGATAACATCTTTCCATTCATCAAGATGACTCCCCTGCACTTCTTGTTCAATAAGTGCCTTTATGACCCTTTGTGACTTTTCAATATAAAGCCCTCTCTCAAATACTTTCTCTAAGATCGCATGCAGAAGATTCCCTGTTTCTTTTGACGAAGGAAGGCTAAAAACATTTTTCGTCCCTTCTTCTTGTTTTATCTTTTCTTCTGATACAGATCTTGATTTTACAAAGGCTGAATATGATCCAAAAATCCTCTCCTTGGATTTTTTGTGATACTCTTTTGGTTTTGCCAAAACAAAAACCTTTTTCTTTCGCTCAAAAACTTTGAGCTCCCGACTCTCAATATGACTCTCTACTTTGAGACTTGTCGTATTGATGCCATTTAACTTTTGAAGAAGATCTTTCTTTTGATAAGAGTCTGCAAGAGATTTGCAAAAATGTTCCATAGCAGACCTATTCATATAAGGGATTTCTCTCCCTTCCTCATCTAAACAAAAAAACAGATACACTCTTTTTTTTGCTCTTGTAAGAGCCACATAAAGCTGCCGCATCTTTTCTTCATTGATGTTTTGTAAATAACTTTGATGTTCTTTGCTTGATTCATCAAAAACCTCAAGAGTGTCTTTCATTCTGAGTATATTTTCTGATGCCTGTGATCTTGACGCTACACCGAGTGCAAAGACATACGAAAATTCAAGCCCCTTACTTAAGTGTGTTGTCATTACAATCACAGCATCTTCTTTTGCGATCCCCTTTTGCATAAAACTTTCATCTTCTTTTTTTCTCGTGCATTCTTCTAAGAAAAATAAGATGTCCTGAATGAAATAGGGTGGATTCACATGAGCTATTAACACTTCATAGATTTGACAAAGATCTTGATAGTCCTCTGCGCTCCCTCCTTTTAACAAGATTTTTTCAAATGCTACTTCATTTGCAAAAGAAGTTTTTAAGAATGTTTGATAAAACGTAAGAAATCCTTTCTCATCAAACACATCCGAAAGATCTTTTAATTTGCAAATTGCATCAAATGCTGAAAGACTCTCTTCTTCAAGCTTTAGATCTCTATGACAAAACCCCATATAAGGGTGTACCAGGAGTGTTTTTAAAAGGTTCTTATCATTCGGACTATTTAACCAAGTCATCAATGTTTGAAAAAAAGCAAAAGCTTTTGTTTGATACAGTGGACTATGACTCTTAATCTGAAGCGGGATGTTATATTTGCTAAGCGCTCTTTCTAGCCTTTGCCCCTGGTAGCGATCTCTTATAAGAATCGCAATATCACTAAAGCTCGTTTCCTTCTGATCTTTTATTTTGAAAATTTCCGATGCAATGTATGGAAATAATTCTTCATCTTCTAGAGCTTTGCTCGGAAAACTCCTATCTCTTGATTTCTTTTCTTCAAAAATGACTGCATGAACGTGTTTTCCTTCATCCTCAAACACAGTATCTTCAAAAAAGTGAGATGGTTTCACTTCTGTATATTCAATACTTCCAGAAGAAGATAGCCAATTTTTTGCATGGTCTTTTGAAAATAAATCATTCAGCGTACCAACAAGTGCTGGTTCACTTCTGTAATTTGTATCAAGAGATTGTTTGCTCTCTTTTGAAAAACACGATGATGCTTCAAGATACGTTGGAAGATCTGCATTTCTAAATGCATAGATAGATTGTTTTGGATCACCGACAAGGTATAAAGGGAAATCATCTTCCGCAAACAATGTCTTGAAAATCTTCCACTGCACTGGATCTGTATCTTGGAACTCATCGATGATCGCAGCATGGTAAGACGATGCGACTTTTTCCTTAAATTTTTTATTTTGAAGAGCTTCAAGCATTAGTCTTAAATAGGCATCAAAGGAAAAGATCTTTCCTTTGTCATACTCTTTTTCTATACGATTCTGACAAGCTTTTGCAAGCTTAAGAAGAGTCTTGTTTGGATCCTTTGCCTTTTTATAAGGTGGCACAAGTAAGTTATTTAAGAGAAAAAAGAGATCTTTATATTCCGCTAAATTCTCGCTAAATTCAGCCTTTTTCTTCACATTCTCTTCTAGGAACTTTTCAAGGAAGAAGCTGTCTCTATAGACTATCTCATCAAATAGTCCCTCATAGAGACCCTCTTTTGAGAACTTTTCAAGAAGGCGCAACTGTTCCAAATACTCTGGATGCACTTCTTTTTTTACATTGCAAAGCCCTTTAAATAAAGGAGCTATCTGCAAAAAAGCCTCTTCAAGACTCCCTATAGAATAGGTGTCTAATACCCGCTTAAGCTCCATATTAAAGGTGTCTGCGAGCTCCTTAAAACCCTCAAGCACCTCGTAATCAAGCTCGCTCTCAACAAGCTTAAAGACTTTAGCAACAAGAAGATGAATGTCTCCTTTGCAACTTTTTAATAAATGGTGGATCTCCGAATGTCCAAAAGAGTCTTTATCTACATCTACGAGTAGAGTATCTAAAAGGGTCTGTTTCAGTTCATCCTTATAAGAAATCTCTCCTATCTCGCCCATATCCAAATTGATAAAAGCATCAAAACCTTTTGTTTTAAGTGCATGAAAACAAAAGCTATGGATCGTAAATATTTGTGCTTTATCAAAATTTAAAATAGCCTTTTCAAGGCTTTTGATATAGGTGAGCCTTGTGCCTTCATCAAGATCCATAAGATATGGTAATAAGATCTTATTTGTTAACAACTGACCAAGCGCTGTTTCAACTGCCGCATGTATGCGGCTTTTAAGCTCTCTTGTTGCAGCGTTTGTGAAAGTAACAACAAGAATATTTTCACACTCTATTTTTTTTGATTGTTCTAGAAGAAGACGCACAAAGATATGCTCGATCGCAAATGTTTTTCCCGTACCTGCAGATGCCTGCAAAAAGTATGGCCTCGCTATTTTTTGCTCTTTGCTTAAGCANTCAAAACTATTCACACACACACCTTCTTATCTAAAAAAGCAAGCAGTGGAGAAAAAGCTTCCTTAAGTCTTTCTTGCCAGTAGTCCATGAGAACCTCATGATCACATCTTTTTGTGTGAGTGAAGAGCCATTTCATATAAGGATCCACATATGCTGTTTGAAAGCTTTGAGAAAATGCTTTCTTAATCGTATTTGCTAAATCATCTTCAGTCTTTAAAAGCGCTACCTCTGCCCAATCAGGGACAAATGGACAAGGCGTTTCTAATGCCTCTTGGTAGTAACGTATGTAAGACGTCAAGCTCTCACAAATTTTCTCTTGCATCGTTTTTGTTTTACCATTTTGTAAAAGAAGTAAGTCCTTTGGAAAAGAATGCTCAAGGAAACTATAAATCAAAAATTTTGGCCAATCCTTCATAAGAGAAGAAATATTTCCCTTTCCCATATGAAGGAGTCCTTTTTTGGTAACACCATCTAAGCCGCCATGGATCACCACATCCCGTCCATCAATATTAAGTCTTATTGCAGGCATTAAGATTTTGTTTTCTGCAATGTTTAAAGTTTCCTTTGCAGAAACATCTAAATGAAGGGACACAAAGTCTGATGTAGTGAGTTCAAAATTCTTAAGTGCTGCATGAACACTTGCGACCTCTTCTTTTAGTGTCCGTTCTGCGATGGGTAGATAGATCCCTTCTGGAAGGTCTCCCAAGTGATTTGCACTGCCAAGCGTTTTATCAAGACCTCTTGTAAGAGCGTCAGATCTAAATATAGCCTTCTCTAAGGCGGAAACAACAAACTGTTTCTCAATAGATTCTTCAAGATTTTCTGCATCTCTTAAATAAAGTCCCATACTTTTATTGAAGAAAAAACGTAGCGGATTTCTTGCAAAGGATGATAAATCACTTATGCTGATCTGCAGCTCATCTTCAGTAGCTGAAGAAATTTTTCTTTCTTTTCTTTCTATAAATTCTGGAAAGAAATGTAAAATCTCTTCTTCCTCACGGTAGTAACTTTTTGCAAGTTCATAAACTCTTTTGGAGAAATTATTCTCAAGGCTCATCATTTCAAAAGAAAAAGCTCCATACTTTTTCGTAATTTCCACTGAGATTTTCTTTTCTGAAAAACAAAAACTATCATCCAAATATTTCATAAGCTCTTGGACAAGGAAACTAATACAAAGAGGCTTGTTATCTATTGGATCGACATTACAAAAACTAAAGATCAAGTTTTCTTTTGTAGCTAAGATCGCAAACAAAATAGAAGTTCTGTCTTCTTGAGATGGCGATAGGAAATAATCCATCTTATTTTCATCAATTTCCCTTAATGGAAATATCGATGGTTTTCTTGGAAATGCATTTTCATCGACTCCAAGAAAAACAAGAATTTTACAAGAAGTAATATGCTGCAGGGAAAGATTTGCAAATACGATACTTTCTGTAGAGCCTTTTGAAAAAGAGCCGCTCTTCTTAGAAGCGGCTTTTTTAAAGTAATCCTGGATGCACGAAAAACCAATTTTTCCCTCATCACACTTGCCAACAAGTTGATAAAGAGCTTTAAGCTGCTCTTTGAAATAGCTATACCCGGACATTTCAGAAGTATCTTCTTCGTCTACTTTGAAATAGCGCTCAGAAAGCCCGCTTACATACTCAATCCAATTGGTAAGGCTACATTTTTTTGTCTTCATAATGCATGCATCCTTATAAAGGTCGTCAAGTACTGAGATAAAATCCCCAATAAGCTCTGCATCTGTCATCTGAAGATAAGAATTCGGTAGATATTCGAGATCTTGCACATCTCCTGTATCTTCTACACATAGGCCAAGTAGAAGTTTTTCAAGAGCATATTTCCATGTGCCAATTGGACTTATCGCAGCATCGCTATTTACACGAAGCAATGTCTCCTTATGTTTTTTGTCATACCCAAATCTAATATTCGCATGAGCTAAAATCTCTTTAATACGTACTATCTGCTCTTTAGAAAATCGTTTTGCCAGAGCAAAAGAAGGAACAGAAAAGAGTTTCAAAATTTCTCTTTTTTCCCACCTAAGATCTTTAAGCCTAAAAAGCTGAAGCAGTCCTTTAATAAAGCTGCTCTGTGATTGAATTTCAAGATCATGCACCTCTATCGAAAAATGAGACTCTTCATTTAGAAAAACATCGTGGATGTATGGGAAATAAGACGATATGTCAGGTGAAAGAATAAGGATCTCAGAAGGACTGATTTGTTTGTTGTTTGTGAGATCAAGAAGAGTGTTATATAAAGTTTCTACTTCCCTTTTCTTTGTCGGAGCAGAAAGAACACTGATACTTGTATCAGCGATACGAGTATCACTATCTAATAAATCTGGTTTTTCTCTTTGGCTCTTTAGTAAGAGAACGTCTTCTTTCACGCACTGAAGAAGGGATTTTTTTTGCGGCTGTATATACACTTCTTCAAAACTTGCTGACCTATCTACAAAAGAATTAAACTGCTCTTTCACACTATCACCAAAATGAGCAAGAAGAAGGTTCCTATTTTTTAAATAGGAATCAAGAGTCTCTATCTCAGAAAGAGCCACTCCTTTTTTCTCATAATACTCTTTTAAAGAGATTCTTCTCTTCTCAGAAACAATATCCCCCCAATACTCCATACATGGATTTAAAAAGTAATAATGCAACTTAAAAAAAGGCTCTAGTTTTGAAAAAAAACTCTCATAAATCTTCGGGATGTGAGCAAATCCAAAAAAGTGAAGATCCATCTCAAGATCTTTTTTGCAGAAAATTTTTGCATTTTTAAAAAGCTTATAAGGAAAGTCCCACTTTGAAAATACATCTTCCCAAAGCGCTGCTTGAAATGTTTCTGTCTCAAGAAAATCCTCAAGAGTATCGTTTGCATAAAGACCTGTATGCATAAACTCTGCACTTAAAAGAGCACTCATCTCCCTTATTCTTTTCTCCACCTCCGATTTTTTGTCAGAGGATAAAAAATTCTTCAGCTTAGCATATTTGGGATCTGTCTCTATTGTACCATCTTGCAAACGAGATTGGATCTGGATCTCAATATGAAGAGAAAGTAGCATCGGCGATGCAAATGCATGCATCTTCTTATCCTCAAAGGTTACAAGCCTTAATAGATAATCAATCGCTGAATTCAACTTAAGTATTTTAAAACCCGTCGTTACTTTGCTATCAAGCTTTGAAAAAGCTTGGAACAAATACTCCTTGTATAGACTAGAAGGAACAATGACAAGCTTGCGAAGCGGTCCTTTTACTCTTAGCAGCTGGGAGTGCAAACGCTTCGCTAACGCGTCCATCTCATTACTTGTAAAAAGAAAAGGTTCAGCCATATAGTTTACTACTCTTTTGCTTCTATCTTCCCAAGTATGGGCCAAAAGTTTTGTTAATATCAATCTAGAAAAGCCATAGAGAGAGAGCTTTTTTTAGCAGATTTTAAAAGATCTAAATTGATATGCTCTTACTGGAAACTTAATGGATAATATGCCAAAGAAAAATTTGGTAAAGTTGATGCGATTTTCTTGAATGCAGGAATTATGCCAAGTTCCCCTTTGTCAGCGCTCCATGTTGAAGAATGGGAGAGTATGGTCGATATTAACCTTAAAGGGGTCCTTAATGGTCTTGCTGCTGTCTTACCTGAATTCACTGCTCAAAAATCTGGG
>NVUU01000053.1 GCA_002402025.1 Candidatus Aerophobota bacterium | reverse complement strand
TCTTCACAGAAGGACCAATTGAAAACGTTAGTTAAAAAAGAAGACGCTCCTCCGTTTCCATAACCTATTGTTTTTGGGATCTTTGCAAAGTGCGTTAACACATGGCTATTTGGATAATATACACTAAGGTCTATTGAGACGTCGTAATTATTTTTTTTTAATAGCTTTGTTAAGCAAAACCATTGGAGAAGAAATTTTACGAACTTTTTTATTAGGTGTATATTTCTTCGATTATTCTTTGGGTGATCGAGGTAATAAATATGATTAACGAGAGGGTGATTATGTATAATTTCTCCCGACCAACTGCCAATTAGAATGTCAATTTTGGCGCTAGGATATTTTTTTTTGATTACGGGGAATATAGAAGTCGATAAAATTAGATCGCCAATGTGGGCAAGCTGAACAACTAAAATTTTTTTAATTTGAGGCTTTTGTCTATTACTTTTTAATAGAGGAATCCAAAAGAAAACAAAATCGAGTGCTCTTAGATAGAAATATAGAAAAGGATTCTTCACAGTATATCTATTCTTTTTCACATTAAAGCGGACGATCCTCTAATATTTCCAAATCTTTATAATGTCTTAAATGATCTCTAAATTTTGCGGCGTCTTCAAATCGCATTTCTTTAGCTGCATTTCGCATCGCATCTTCGTAGTATTTGATGTTTTTTTTGATCTGTTCTTTGGAAAGCATAATTTCTTTATGTTCAATGCCCAATCGTTCTTCATCAGTTGCGCCAAAGAATGTTTCAGACAAATCTTCCATGATCTCTTTCTTCACTGAGCGAGGTTTAATTCCGTGGAGTTCATTATGTGCTTTTTGGATTTTTCTTCTTTCTAGAGTGGTCTTGATGGTATTGTTAATAGATTTAGTCCTGTTGTTTGCGTACATAATAACTCTCCCATCAATATTTCTAGAGGCTCTACCACATGTTTGAATGAGAGCGGTTTCACTTCTCAAAAAACCTTCTTTATCGGCATCTAGTATTGCTACTAGACTTACTTCTGGTATATCTAATCCTTCTCTGAGTA
Source organism: Candidatus Aerophobota bacterium (assembly GCA_002402025.1). GTDB lineage: Bacteria > Chlamydiota > Chlamydiia > Chlamydiales. Next base: position 11,512 of record NVUU01000053.1, on the reverse strand, counting down.
GATTGATTCCAACAAGAACATCAAAAATACCCTTTCTGAGATCTTTTATAATTTGTACCCTTTCCAAAGTATCAATGTCTGAATGTAAATATTTTGCCTTAACACCAATTTCTACCAAATATTTACTTAGCTCCTCAGAAAGTCTTTTTGTTAGGGTTGTTACAAGAACTCGCCCGCCTTTTTCTGTTTCCTTTTGTATTTGTTCAAGACAGTCATCTACTTGATATTCTGCGGACTTTACTTCTATTTCTGGATCAAGAAGACCAGTTGGTCTGATAATTTGTTTTACTACTTCTCCATTGGCTTCCTGAACTTCCCAGATGGTAGGGGTGGCAGATACATAAATGACTTGATGAATTTTCCTATAAAATTCTTCAAATTTCAAAGGTCGATTATCATAAGCAGAGGGCAATCTAAATCCAAAATCGATGAGTGAATTTTTTCGAGCCCGATCACCGTTGTACATTGCGTGTATTTGAGGAAGTGTTTGGTGTGATTCATCTATAAAAATCAAGAAGTCTTCAGGAAAGTAGTTTAACAAGCATGGCGCAGGATCTCCAGCCACTCTTGAACTAAAATGCCGAGAGTAATTTTCAACTCCTTTACAAAAACCGATTTCTTTCATCATTTCAAGATCGTGCTTTGTCCGTTGAAAAATTCTCTGGGATTCTACAAGTTTGTTTTCTTCTTCAAAAAAAGAAACTCTTTGTTTCAGCTCTTTATTAATCGAAAGTTGAGCTTGTTCTCTTACATCTTCTGGTGTTACGTGATGAGAGCCAGGAAAAATAGTCACAGAATCTAATCTTTCAAACACCTTTCCTGTCAAAGGATCTATTTCACTAATACGTTCAATTTCGTCTCCAAAAAATTCAATACGAAAAGCTCGTTCGTCTTCGTAGGAGGGAACGATTTCTACAATGTCTCCTCTAACCCTAAAGTTTGATCGAGCCAAATCGTAATCGTTTCTTTTATAGTGCATTTCTACAAGATGTAACAGAATATCATCTCTTCTATACTCTTTGCCGACGTCTAAGGTCAATTTCATTTGGTCAAAGTACTCAGGAAGGCCAAGGCCGTATATACAAGATACAGAAGATACGATAATTACATCATCACGTTCTAGAAGGGATCGCGTTGCCGAAAGACGCATTTTGTCGATCCGATCATTGATAGCCAAGTCCTTTTCAATATATGTGTCAGTTCGAGCTATGTAAGCTTCAGGTTGATAATAGTCATAATATGAGACGAAATATTCCACAGCGTTTTCGGGAAAAAAAGCTTTGAATTCTTGATAGAGCTGTGCAGCTAAAGTTTTATTATGCGCAAGAATTAGAGTAGGTTTTTTTATCTGCTGAATAACATTTGCCATGGTAAATGTTTTTCCGGAGCCTGTCACACCCAATAGAACTTGAGCGGATTTATGCTCCTGGATTCCTTTTACAAGAGAGCCTATAGCACTTGGTTGGTCGCCTTTAGGTTCAAAATTAGCACACAATTTAAACATTAGCTGGATACACAATTAATTAAATCAAACGGGAAGTTTAATCCATCGCAAGTTATAGATACAAGAGGCTTGATAGCTATTCAATTTTTTTATAAAAGCATTAGAGACTTTCAAATTTTTTAACATTTTTTGAGTGAAAATGAAGGTTTGCAATTCTATATGTTTTGTCATTGAATAGTATAAAAGGAACTTTTCGTCCCAACGAATCTTTCCTCCAAAAAAAATTAAAGTGAGCAGGATTAAACAACGCTTTATAGTGTATAGCACCAGCAGAAGAATCTGGGTTGTTTCTCCTGTCATATCCGTCCAAATATATCCCTAGAGCTGCGGCATCAAAAATATAGTTATCGAACAAGTTAAAATTTGTCTCAAGAAAAGATAGGGTAGTATTGTTGTGTGGAAAATCTATATTTCTCCGCTTATATATTTTAGCATAATCAGGCATGAGAAGGGGAAAAAGTTCGAAGGACAGCCCTTTTTGTTCACTGTGGAATTCGGCAAGTGTATTCATATCATTTAAGTCGATAAGTGGATGACTACCTTTGTAATCTATGTGTTTTTTGTTGATAAATGTGCATAGGTTACGAAGAGCGTTTGCGTTTCTAATATAGACAATCCCGGGAACACAATTGTTTTTTGTTTGAAGCGTAGCGCAAAGGTCACAAGGGATGGTTTTTATGCAAGATAATAGCTCAGATACGTTGGCGTATAGCATTACGTCACTTTCAAAATGAAAAACATTTTTAACATTTTGAGATTCCATAAAATCAAGAAGATAGAAGAATCGCTCGGTTGCGAGTCTCCAAAAACCATTTCGAAAAGAATTGTTCAATTGATTTGTTTTTTTAAAAATCTGGTGTTCTTTGGTTGGTGTCAATTGCCTTGTATGTACAAGAGTAAGATTTGTCTTTTTTAAAAAAGAATCTTTTTTAGATAGAGAAGAGTAGATTCTTGGTGATGTGATTAAGAAAATTTGGGACTCGGGATTAAAAACACGAGCCTGTTTTATCGTACGGTAGGCATGTGCAGGAAGAGAGTTTCCAATATAAACGAATGCTATATTAGCTGAATTATCGCTGAATATACAGGAAAAATTTGTTAAACAGAAGAAGCAGAGAACTATTCGGAGTAACATTTGACAAGTCCCGATTTTTGTTTTAAGAGCTCGTACCATCTAGCAATAATTGATACATTTCAAGAATAATCCTGTGGTAAGAAATGATCAAAATGCAGTTTTTTGTTCGTTATCAATCAAAAGATTGAATCAATAACTTAATTCTTATACATTCTCTTTCTTCAAATTGAATTTTCAACCCTTGGAAATCTATGAAGAAGACTCATCCTTTTTTTCGAAGAATGGTTTTTTTTTCCACTCTTCTCGGTCTTTTATTGTTCCTTAAGGGATATGGAGCTACATTTAATAATCTAATCACTATTACAGATTTTGGAGCAGTTACAAACTTAAATACAAGTTTACAGTCTACGAGTAGGTTTGATTCAGATCCTATTGGACAAATATTAAGAACAAACGATTATCAGTCGCTTCAGCTCAACTTTGGAGGATATGCACGAGGTCGACTGCCATGCAGAGTGGGTCTCTTTAATCTGAGTCAAAGTGCTATTACTGTTGGGCGTGTTCCTTTTGGTCCACGGTTAGAACTTTCTGGATTTACGATCGCAGGAAACCAAGTTCAAAATATAGAGCCAAATAGATTTGTTGAGCAGGTTCAAAACCCGCAGTTTTTGGTGTATAGTTTTACTGAAGCACTGAGTGAGGTTACATATGATATTGAAGAGTCCGACACATTTGTTACCTGCAATGTAATCTATGAAAATAATCCAATACAGTTAATGAGGGATATGAGTATCCCCATAAGCGGATATCACGATGTTCGTTATGATGATCTGACACCTAGCCTAACGTTTGGTAGTGCTATTTTAACGAAGCTGTTTGTAGATGATAGTGAAATTGTTCTTCCTACATCAAATGTGATTTTAGAGTTACCTTCAGGGACCAAGTTTAAATTTGTTTTTCAAGGAGATAACCCACCATTTATTCAAGAGTGGTTGATTTACGTGCAGTCAGAACTTGGAAGTGCTCCAATTCAGTTTGATATGTCTTATAACCTTGATAAATTTGATAGATTGACAAATTTGTCTTTAATATCTCAAAGCGGAACATATACGGGATACCTTCGAACTGCCGCAATTCAAAATGGATCTACATTGGCAAAAACGAATTCCATCAGATCAAGAACAACTCCAAAATGGCAGCTTGCAACTCAATTACAGTCGATGCCGGCAACCCCTATTTCAATGTTTATGTTATGGCCCTATGACTGGACGATGGCTGTTGGCAAGGAGTTAACACATAATCAGGTATCAAGAATCTTCTTATCGGATTGTCAAACTGTGTCATTGCTTCTTCCTCTTCTAGCAAGATCTGATTTAAATGAGGCTGCTTGTTGGTACAATCAAATGATTGATATGCAACAAAGAGGAGAAACTGTTTTTGATAAAAGCACTAATTCCTTTGCGACTTTAGTGAACATGTATATTGCAAGTTACTATGACTCCGAAATAAAAGCTTTTCAGGATACTTTAGATAGAGGACTTTCTACACCAGAACTTGGGATAGAGCAAGATGTAAGTGTCATGGAGGATATGTTTGATACGCACAAGTCCGAGCTAGTAGCGTCTGCTGAAATAATTTTTAATGACGATGGTAGTTATTCTTATTTTGTGGATTCATTTGATCTTGTAAAGACTTTTCCCGAAGGCACATCAAAGCTTCCACTATTCAATTTTCCAGGATTTAAAACAGTARGTAATGGTTTTAATGTTGTTTCCAATGCTACAAATAAGGATCCAATTAAAGGAGATATTAATTATGTAGAGGGGAACCAGGGTACAATTCCTGGAAGCTTTCTTATTAAGTTTAAAGCACAAAATATTCCGGAGTTTTCCTCAAGATTTTTACCAGATGATCTGTGGTTTAAATTACAAGGTTCTGATAGAACGAGCCTCCAACTACAGCTTACTTGCTTTCTACAAGAGTCATTGCCCTCCATTAGCGATGATGTATACGAACAAGGAAAAATATTGTTTGGTCTTGCGATGACAGCARAATATGCTGCATATCTTCTTCTTGCTGAAAAGGGGATTTTCCCTCCATACTCCAATGGTTTTACAGCTCCGAGCGATGTAGTAGATAAACTTCAGCCATTGGTAGATTATATACAGGATGTGATTGATGCATGGCTTATAACAAAAACCTTCGGCATTCAATCACTGTCTAACTTTCTTGTGGGTGATGATGATGCAAAAGGGGTAGTAGCGATAAAAGGAACAACCTCTGCAACTGGGGGTAATCAAGATTCGGGGAATGCCGTATATKCGGGCCATAACAGGCAATATGGATATTTCTTGGGRTCTGCTGCGCTCAAAATTGAGCTCGATCGTTTGTTTGGAAACTCCTCTTGGATATCCGCGACAGTAACAAAAACCACCCCAGCTCCTGTTTTWACCGGAACGGTGAAGCAATTTCTGGATATGCTATGGAGAGATTACGCAAATCCAGCAACAGATGATGTAGATGGCATGCCTTTTTATCGTTATGGTAATCCATGGGAAGGTATGAGCTGCTCTAAGGGAGTGCCACCGTCGGGGGCATTTACCTCTAGAAACAACGAAAGCATAAGCGAAGATTTTAATGGTTATTATGCATCCTGGCTATACTCAAGAGCGATTCAAGATGCGGGACCTACCGAAATTTCTACCGCGAATAAAAAAGGTTTTGATGTTTTGGAAAGATTTTCAAAGACAAATTTGGATATGATTATGAGAGCGGGTAGAGCCATGTTTTATAATACAAAAATTTGGGTCTATAAAAATGGGCCTTTTGATTTTAATAAAACAACCGGTACCGAATGGGATAATCTAGTGGACTCAAATGTCCTTCTGAATTTGGGAAGTCCTCCTTGCATACTTACGAAAGAAGGATGTTTATATTCAAAATATAAATTCCAGTTGTTTTTTGAAAATATGGCAGAAAGTTTCAATAGTAATTGTCAGTGTAATAATGATGGATGTAATTGCTTAGAATAGGATGTTTGAATGAGAAATTTTATCTGTGCCTTAGTTTTATTGAATATGGCTGTGTGTCAAGCGAGTGTGTCTTCAGCCAATATTCTAGACATCACTAAGTTCGGACACGAACAATATCAAGATATAATCGTAAATAATAAAGTCTATAAAAAGGCTTCAGCTGGTCACAACAATTGTGAGTTAAGGTATTCGGTTATCCGAAAAGTACTGAAGGAATTTAAACGGCCGTTTACTTTATGTGACTTGGGAGCATCGCAAGGTTACTATAGTTTAAAGGGAGCTTATAGCTATCCGGATAGTATATTTGTAATGGTAGAAGGAAATAATATTCATTACCGAAAAATAGGCTCTCAATTACAAACTATTTGCGAGGCAAACTCTAGCCTTGATAACATTATTCTTTTACAAAGACAGCTAATATTATCTGATTTACAAAGACTATCTGAATGTGAAGATTTTGATGTAGTACTCGCGATGAATATTTTCCACTGGTTCGGAAAACAATGGAAATCATATATGGACGCAGTTTTCAACTTAGGGCAATACGTTATCATAGAAACTCCTCAGTATACTCTGGTGTCTAATCAAGAACAACGAACCATCAGAAAGGGTATTGAAAAGTACATACATAGCAAAGGAGGAAAGCTATTAGCGCGTGTGCCAAGACATACTTCAAAAGGAGCAACCTCACCAGTTTATCTAGTAAAAACTAACAAAACAAAACTTCTTCGTGAGGCGTGGTTTTCTAAAAAAGATTCAAGCCGCCAACGTCGTATAGAATCGACTCATAGTTCAAAGAAAATTATAAAAAGCAGTGCACTTCATTCAAATATATCGGATTCAACCTGGCTCCCAGGTATTAATTTGTGTACTTTTAAAGCGTACAATGGGACATACCCCTCTTCTGAGGTATTGCTCCAGAGTTTAGATCGACTAGTGAAAGAAGATAGTTTTTGCATGCCGACAAATATTTTAGTTCAAGGAAGAGTGTTAACCCCGATAAAATTTGCAAATAAAAATGTTCACCAAGAAAAAATAAAAAATTTGTTAAGTGGATTCATTCGTAGTGGTTCTCCAAATAAGGTTTTACTGAATTTCATGAAGTTTTTGAACGATCCCAATAATGAACATAATAAATAATGCCAACCTGAAGTTTAAGGAATGGTTGCTAAAAGCTACCTGAATTAAGTATTCTTCCAATTATGCATAGATTTAAGCGTATTATTTTTTCCTTGTTTGTATTTGCTGCGGTGGATTTTTTTGGAGCAGTACAATATCCCGTAAACAGTTCTGGTTTATATGTTGGGGGAAGAGTGTCTCGTTTAGCGTGGAAAACTCCAGATCCTCACTTTTTTGGATATTTGTTTGGCCCCTTTGTGGGGTTGGACTATAGAAGACCCTCTCATGTATATGGTGGTTATAGATTTTTTGTTGATTATGGCAATATAAGTGCAGGCGGCTGCGGAAGAAGTTTTGAAAATATCTTTATGCAAGGTCGGCTTGGCTATACCTTTGGAAAAACAATGTTACTCACACCGTACACGGGTTTTGGAGTTAATATTGCAACTCATAGGAGAAAACACGCTGCAAACACATGCAAGAAGTTCGCTTTTGTTGACTTGGCGGTCCCTGTAGGGGCTATTTTAACATATCACCCTTCTCCAGTTTTTAGCATCGGGTTTGATTATCAATATTTGCCTCAAGTAGATTCGTGGGAAAGGATAGGGGGTTTTTTAGGGATAAGATTTCAGAGAAAAGTAAGAACCCAGCACTGTGTTGAGCTCCCAATTCAATTCGCATTTCCAAATCCAAGATGGGAGCATGTTCAATATAGAATAGTTCCATTCTATAGGTCGTACCATTATGGAAGTGTGAACGTATCTTTTGGGGGGACGAGTGTGATTTGTCAAACGGGCGCTACAATCCAATTGGAGCCACAACGAGCCTATGAATTTGGAATCCGCTACGAAATAGCAATATGGTAAGTGTATGACAAATAAAAGTGTAAGAAATCTTCTTTTTTATATTGGGACCTGTAGTCTATTTTTTTCCTCGAGTAGCATTCACGCATTCATGTACAAACCCAAAATCATCAATTCCTATACTAATGACTATAAGGTATATATAGCTCCCCAGTTGGCTCGTCTCAAATTTCAGGTAGAAAATTTCGCCATATATAGAGGGGTGTTCAAAGGAGGTTCGGCGGGTGCGGAATATAGACCTTTATTTTGGTTTTATGGAGGCGCCTTTTGTGAATATATGATGGGGTCTTGTGATTCTGCGGATCATATGAGTCGCTATATGCACGATGTTGATGGGCATTTTCGCTTTGGATATACCTTCCCTATGTGGAATTTTCATAGATTAACTTTTACCCTTTTTTCAGGTCTTGGATATAATCAGATCACCCAGCAGCTTAGAGCTGATCTTGTAATACAGTCTGAGAAATTCAGATATTATAACTATTATATTCCATGTGGTACGGTAGTGGATTTAAGAGTTACAGATGTATTCGGTTTTGGTTATGTAATTATGTGGAGACCTTCCATAAATGAAAGACTTGATACAGAGTTTATTGACGGAGCTCGCTTTGATTTAAGAAAAAAAGCTGGATACCTTTTTGAAGCTCCATTCAATCTCTTTTTTGGAGAAAAATCAAAAGCTATGGTGAGTATCGTACCATATCTTAAAAGGTCAGTAGATGGCAGGTTAAAAGCGAGTCTTCCAAGCGGAGCTAAATTAGTTCTTCCTAAGCAAGACTACAAATACTGGGGAATTAAACTCGCAATTGGAGCAACTTTCTAGATAATCTTTGCTTTCTTATAGTAGATTTAATAACTAATTTCGAGTCTTTTGAATATTAATGGGGCAAAAGTGTTGACAAATGCATCTGGTGAGAATTTCATAGCTTCTTTGGAATCTAAATATGTTTTTATCTTTGAAATGTAAACGTTGTAATCTTTTTGGGTGAATTCTTGAGTAAAACGATATAACTCATTTAAGGATTTGAATTTACTGTAATCAATAAAACAGTTCTCTGGAATATAATTAATCACATTTGGAGGGCCTTTGTATATGGGTATAGCTCCTGCCTGAAAGGCGTCAAAGATTTTCTCTGTAATATATCCTTTTTTATAAGAACTATTTTCGAGACAATAGTTAAATCGATACTTACCTAGGGTTTCAACTTTTTTAAAGGGTACACCCTTGTAATTCAACTTAAACTCCTCAGTCCAACGTCTTCCGTATAGATCAAATGCACATTTCTTATTATTATAGAACTTAATAATTTTTCGACGCTCAGAGTATAACTCGTGAAGGAAACCTGATTTTTTATTCGCGGCCATCATGCAACTGAGCTTTCTTAGCTTAAAAGGAAGTCCGCCTACGTATGATTTCCTTACTGGGTAGCAATATTTTATGACCTTATTTCCATTTACGATGTCATCATCCCAAGAAAAAACCAAAGAGAAACGGTTGAAAAATTTTGGATCATATTGGTAAGGCATAACTGCGAATGATTCAAGTAGTATTAAGAAAGATTTTCTATAGAGTTGAGTARATYTTTCTCTGTGTGAAAAATTGGGAAAATCTTGAAATATGAGAAGATTGTACGATTTTAATACTTTCAATGGAGTCTCTTTAAACTCTCTTTGTGAGCAAAGACTTACTTTTACAGAGTTTTCTTTGAGTAAAGAGATAATCTTGGTCCAAGCTTCGTAATAACCACGCATTATTGCGTCATCATCATTATCTTTGTCGTATAAAATTTTTGCCCCACTTTTTGCATTACCGACACCGATAAGTAATATCTTTCTACTGGCGAATGTAGTTGATGTGAGTAATAGAGTGATCAGTAATAGAACTGTGTGTTTATAAAATACACGCTTAAGCAATGTTGAAATCAAGTGATATCCAAGTTGTAATATATAACAATATTTTGTGGAAATCTCGATTAAATTTCGAGAAATATATTTTGTTGCTGTAAAGAAATTTAAGTATAAAATATAAATCGACTAATCAAACAGACGTGGTATTGGAGTTTTGTATGCTGAGAAAGTTCGTTTATTTATTTATTAACGAGATTAAATTAAGACAAGCACTATTGTTTATTGTTCTAGCAGCATTCCATAGTTTTGGTGGTGCGCTTTTTTCAGAGGATCAATGTTCTATTTTTAGAGAATATAATTCATCTGATTATCAAGTCATCAATGAATTCCTTCTTAAATATTCGCGTCCCATAACATTATGTTCGTTCGAGGGTTCAAACCCTGTAATAGCAAAAAAAGCAGCTGATATTTATAAAGAAAGCGTTTTTGTAGTAGTTAATGGGAAAATTAAGGATAGTAAAAATGTAATTGTCTTAGGAAAAAAACTCGATTTTAATGACATGGAACGGATCTCTGAATGTGAAAATTGTGATGTAGTCCTAGTAAGAAATGTTTTTTATCAGTTTAAAAGTAAATGGCGTCAAAACTTAGAGCTAATTTACAATCTTGGTAATTATATCATTATCGAACTTCCCTCTACCAATGATGATAATCAAATACCTGCCCGTGAAAAAAAGATTGTTAGAAAAATTGAAAAATATATCTTTGAAAATAAAGGAATGCTATTTAGCAAAAAAACAAATCCAAAAGGTAAAACTAATGTTTTTGTTATAAAATCAACAAATAATGTACTTACCAGAAAAAGTTGGTTTTCAAAAGTTGTGGCTGATTCAAAGCATATTATTAAATCAGACTTCGAAAGTAAGTATTTATTAAAGTATCGTAAGGAGCACCCTGTTTGGATTAAATCAAAATGGGAACCAGGCATAAATCTATTAACTTTTAAAAAATGTGGTGGAACTCATCCAAAATCCCAGTCTCTATTGAATTCACTAGATAGGATTAAAAGTAAGCATAATGATTGCATGCCAAATAACTTTATTGTTAAGGGTAATATGCTAAAGATGATTGATTATGAAGATCCTACTCATAAGAATAAAAATACATTTACAAGTTTAAGAAGATACTACCTCAAACAATTAATACTGGATCCAAACTACCTGAATGTAGAAAAAAATTTCCTAAAGTTTTATAAACTATCATGTTTTCCGAAGGGGGGATTCTAGAGCGAATTTGATTGTTAAGTATAGACCATAGAACATGCTGGCTTTGGGCGAAAACTATCAAATATTTCTAAAGTTTCTTTTTTCCCAATTTCTCTAAAATTTTTGGAACCATGATTTTCACAAACCCGTCAGAGGAAAACTGATCTGACATTTTAGATGTTAAGTATTTTCTAATATTAGAAATGTATCTGTTATAATCTGCTTCAGTGAAGTCTTGAATGAATCTGTCTAATTTTTCAAGAGATCCATACTTGTTATAGTCTATATAGCAATTGCTTGGTATATATTTGCTGGTGTTAGGAGGTCCTTTATATATAGGGATAGCGCCAGCCTGGAAGGCGTCAAAAATTTTCTCTGAAATATAGCCCTTGTTAAAAGCATTATTTTCTAGACAAAAGTTAAATCGATATTTTTGTAATGTTTCAGACTTGAAGGGTGCATTTCCCTTGTAGCACTTGAGCTTAAGATTATCCCATCCTCTTCCATATAGGTCGAATCGCTGAACATGTGTATCATAAAAACGAATAATTTTCTGTCGTTCAGAATACAACTGATGTGGTGAATTAAACATTTTGTTAGCTGCTAACATGCAGCTAAGCTTTCGTTGATGAAAAGGCAACCCCTTTACAAAGGGCTTTCTTACAGGGTAGCAAATTTTAATAACTTTATCGTTATCTACAAGATCGTCATCCCAAGAAAAAACGGTAGAAAATTGACGTATAAACCGGCGGTTATATTGATAAGGCATAACTACAAAGGATTCCCAAAGTAATAAAAAGGACTTT
>NVUU01000052.1 GCA_002402025.1 Candidatus Aerophobota bacterium | reverse complement strand
CTTTAGATGTTTTTAAATTTGAAGATAATGCTATTGCAAGAAGTGGTTTAACTACTATAGCACCTTCAATTAGAGTACAGCCTTTTGCAGGCACTCCTAATTTTTCCTTTACAAGCTCTGTGTATTTACCAATTTTTAAAGACAAAGCCAATGCTCTATATTTGGATAAGCGAAGTGTGTTTTGGGAAACTAAATTCTTTTACGATAACACTTTTGGAGATGATAAATGGCAAGTATTTACTGAAGTGGATTTAGGATTTAATTTTGGTGAAAAAAGCACTGACGCCAAGTCCTGGCGCTATCGCAAAGGGATAATTGGCAAGAAGTCCCATAAGGCAGGTAGAGAGAGCTGTGACAAGGATCGTTGCGACCATAACAGAGCCGAAAGGAAGCCCAGCGGCTGATAGAATGGTTGGGTTTACAACAAGCACATAGATGATGGAGGAAAAAGTGGTCAGTCCTCCAAGGATCTCATTTTTATATGAGGACCCCATTTCACGGATTTTAAAAAATTTATCAATACTTTCCATAGAATACTTGGAAATTGCTATAAAATTGAAATCTTTGCTTATTCTTCAAAAAAAAGTCGAGTAAGAAATTTATGCAAAAAAAAGACCTACCTTTTTCAAGGTAGGTCTTTTACTTAGTAGAAATATACTCTTAGTTCTTCGTTGAACTTGTTGTTGCAGTTTCTTCTTCTTTAGCAGCTTCCTTAGCAGGAGCAGCTTGAGCAGTAGCTTTTGCAATTTCAAGCGCTTCTTGTTGCGCTTGTTTTTTCTCAAGTTCCATCTTCTTATTAACAGCAGTGAACTGCTTACTTAATGATCTTGCAGCTGCCATCCAACAAAGGATGATAACAAGCAAGATAACGCCGATGTATGGAGTCATAGCAGCAATAGAACCAAGACCTATGATAAGACCCTGTTGCATCAAAGATCCTCCAGATTTACCAAGTCTTGCTCCTACAACGTCAATAGCAGCTTTACCCTTAATTTTTGACTCTTGGTCAAGAGGGATATAAGCCATTTCTTTGGTTGGATCGAATAGTGAGTATTTACAAGACTTACTCATAATATTCTGTGTCATACCAAACATGACGGCAAGCATGAGCGGCGTTGTTCCGAGATTAGAGATGAACCCTCCGAGGGAATCTCTAAAGATTACGAAACCAAAGAACGCACTACCTGTAATAATAAGAACTATAGGTGTTACTTGCGCAGCAACTCCCCAACCAAGTCTTCTAATTACGTTAGATCCCACAAAGAGCATCATGAAAATTGTCACGATACCTGTGATCTGTGAGAACATACCCATAAAGGAGTTGTAATCAGATGGGTCAGGATATTGTAGCTTTAGCTGACTCTTCCAAGTAACTTCAACAAGGTTGATGCAGATACCGTATGAAATCACGAGGATTGCGATACAACCAATGTACTTAGAGCGTAGTAAAAGCCTGAAACTGTCTTTCAAAGAAAGTTTTGGCTTTTCCTTTTTCTTTGCTTTTTGTTCCGCTTGAGGAACGAACCTTTCGTCCGTTAGGACGTAGCGGTTGATCCACCAATAAGTACCCATAATAAGTACTCCTGATATAACCACGAGTCCCATAAGCCAATTCAATGACATTTGCCATGAATCGACATCTGCAGGGACGTGTCTTCTTAGGTCAGATAATTTTCTGACGCACCATCCAGCGATGATAAGTGATACGTTGGCACCCATACCAAATAAGCTATAAAAACGCTTAGATTCCGAGACTTTTGTCGTGTCGTTTGCAAATCCCCAGAATAGAAGGGAAAGGGCAACACTGCCCCATAGCTCAGACATGACATAAAAGAGCGAGAACGTCCAGTTTCTAAATATGGCAACAAGGCCTTGGAAACCGACCGGAAGCATCGCTTCTAGCTTGTCAGCTAAATCTGTTGGGTGTAAAAAATCTCGTAGTGGATAAATTACAGTAGCAAAGAGGCCAAAGAATATTACAAATGGCAGGATAGATGCGTAAAATAACTTCGGTTTTGAGAGTTTGTTACTGAGCTTGGAATAGATCAGCATGAACAAAATCGCAAAAGGAAGAACACCCCATACCTTAAGGAATGGAATTGCTTCTGCACCAGAACCTGGGGCGGTAACAATTAGCGTATCCTTTGTATCTCTTAAAATTGTGTAATTAAAGAGAATCAAGAAGAAGAGAAGAAGCATCGGTAAGATTTTTTTCAGCTCAAAATTGTGTATCGGCCAAAATATCGATCGCACTTTCCCAAATTCTGCTTGTTTTGTTTCTGACATGTTTTGGATCCTAATTTGATCAGTTAATAAAAAAATTCTGTTTTAGTGTTCTCGGTGTGAAAATTATACTTTTACAATTACTCCGAGGATGCAAAACACTGGATTTCTCAAACATTTAGAGAGATCCCGTAAAATACTTTGCAGCGACATTTCTATCACTCAAGCCAAGCATTTTAACTGATTTTCCATTAATTTCAAGGGAAAATCGTAAAATTCAAGAAAGAAGTATGAGTAGGAGCGTTTTTTATGAAAAAAGGTGCTAAGAAAAATTTTCTTATTAGAATGAAATAAAAAAAAATGCACTTATTGGAAAACCAAAAGTGCATGGATCAATTTGCCTTTATAGCAAATAAATTTTTACTGAAACAGTGATGCCTCAGATGTAATAGATGCAGCAAGTGCTTGGTGAGCGTTTGCTGCTTCTAGATAGTCATTCCAAAGTTCGTGGTCTACGATGCCTTGTCTGATTGCTTGGATAAGGTCTCTTTTGCAAGCTGCAAGGGATTTCTTTGGGCTTAATACTGAGATCATCTCTTTATCACCAGAAAGTCTTGCCATGTTTAGCAGTCTGTCTAGTTGGCCTTTTGTAAAAGTAATGTGATCTCTTCTCTTTCTAGAACCTCTAGGAGCTCTTTGTTTTGGAGCTACAATAGATGGTTTAGAAGGGTTGATAATGAATTTTTCAATCATTGAAGAAAGTTCAGCAGGTTGCTTACTCTTCATTTTTCTTAGTGTAAAATGATGGATATATCCGCCTGAAGAAACAGGAATATATTTACATAAATCATTCTCTTTTCTGCCGCCAACTTTCTTGATAGCCTTTTCGATGACACTTTCTAATTCTTTAAGCTCTTTAAGCTTAGTTTCTTGTTTTACGTTGCCCATGGCTCCCCTATCCGTGTAATTTTTCTATATGTTGTGGAAGTGTATATAATATATAGTAGTTTGATTTAATTCAATAAAGAATGAAATAGAATTCAATTTACGTATTAGAAAAAATTTCTTTTTCATTCGGTTGATATAAACTATATTTTATCCACTTCGTGCTCCTCTTAAACTTTAGTGTTTTTCAAAAAATTAATAAGTTAATGTTTTTGAATTTTTTAAGAAGCATGTTTGTAATTGATAATTTTTCTGGATTCTAAATGTTATAGAACTTTTTGACAAGAATTAAATTGTTATTGATTAAATCGATACTTTATTAGATCGGACGGGTAGTGAAAAATTATTAATATCGTTTAAAAAACTTGTTATCAAAATAAGGAGGCTGGTTTGATTTAGCACCCGAATAAAGCGTGCTAACCTGAGTTTCGGGTTTGCCTAACTAAAATTTAAAAAGATAAGGTATTTTTTGATAAAAAAAAGCCTCTATTAGGCCTGATTTTTGCATAAATTAACCAGAAACTCGGATTGGAAAGATAAAATGTTTGAGATATCCACCTTTCCACATCTATTATCTTCAAATTTAAGATAAAGATACATTATCTCTGATAACCTGAACCTCATCACAAAGCATTTTTTTACTCCAATGAGGGTGTTTTTTTAATTTTGCAAGTTGCCACGTAAGTCAAAAGTCTTTCATAAGCTCCTTTTGGTAAAGACTTGCTTATTCTATTACCAATTCTTGTATCTTGGATGGTACTCGACCTTCCAGCTTTGTACTCTTATATGCTGCAATTTTTTGAAAACTTTAAAGATTAAGAAAATGACTTAATTTCACAGCTTTTTTTGATTTTCTCTTTTGTTTGGGGGAACTTAAGATTGATCAACCTGTTGTAGATGGTAGCAAAGGAGAGAAGTTTTCAGTCAAATCAGAAGGCTTGAAGGTTTTACCCGCAGATCAAAAAAATCCACGAGATAACGGTAGATTTCGATGGGGTCCTTTGAGATCAAAAAAATTAAAAGTGATATTTTCATCAGATATAAAAGTCTCCTGTTTTGAGGACTTCTAGCTCCTAAAATAAATAGAATTCCTAGCTTTTGAAGAGCTTAAGTTCGAGTCTCAAGATCCGTAAACATCTAAAATCACTAAGGTATTACACAAATCTTACGAAGTTTGTAGTCTTCTTTTTGCTTATTGTACGGTAACGATTTCTATTTATTAGGAATTTTTTAATAAATATTTGACGAATATTGAAAATATTCATATACATCTCTTGTTTTTAAAAAATGAACCATTAAGGAGCTGTGATATGACTCTTTCTTTAAATCCAACTCAGCCAAGAAGAAGAGATGATGAATTTGATGACAAAAAAAGTGTTGCTAAAATTAAAGATGGTACTTTTTTAGCAGAGAATGACCCTATGTTACATGCTCTTCCTGTAGATCTAAGAACRGACCTTGTCTCTATAAAAGTAAATGGATGTTCATTAAGATTTATATGCTCTTCTGTTCAAAATATGACTCATTTAACGGAGCTTTATGTGACAAATTGCAAACTTCAAACCCTCCCTGAAGGAATGAATGAAATTCCTCTTGAAACCTTAGTTGTTTCTGGAAATGCTATTCAAAAGCTTCCTGTAGACTTGTTTGATAGTATGACTTTAAAAGTACTTGATGTTAGCTCGAACGTATTAAGGTTAAGTCTTCCTATTAGTTTTGGGTTTTGCGTCACTTTGAAGGATGTAAATCTGAGCGATAACAATTTAACTGTAGATGATTTTCCTTCTCTAAATCAGTGGGATGCTGATTTTTGTTTGGATAAACTTTGCGTTGATCAAGAGATTATAAAAGAAACAATGGGAGTGAGTCCTTTGCCTGTTCAGCCTGGAGGGTTGGAAGGCTTACGAAAGGACCGAAAAACTCCACATAGTAAAAAAATAAGACACCATAGCGACCTTCAGTCAACTCCTTCAAGGACCAGACGTGCAAGAGTAAAATTTGCAACACAAGTACAAGTAGCTCGTGTAGATGAAAGTTCTGTTGAAGAAACAACCGTTCTAACAGAATTTGTAGTAGAAGATTTGAAAACGCTTCATGACTTTTGCCAGCAGTCTCAAGAAAGGCTTGAATTGGACGGTACCGGTGGCTTTATGTCCAAAGTTTCTCATATCCTTATGGACGGAGTAGAGGGTGTAGAGACATACCTGCCTTTTATCAAAGAGTTAGCTTCAGGAGTTAGAATTATTTCTTTGCGAAACTGTAAAATAGGAAAGATTCCAGATGATTTTTTTGAAGGTATGCACAGTATAAAAACTATCGATTTTAGCCATAACAATCTGTTAAAAATTCCTTCATCTTTTTCTTTAAACAAAAGTATACAAAAAGCAAGTAAACCTTGTCTCTTTGAACTTAACTGGAAATTGCCTTTGTTTAGATAATGATCCACGTACGCAGTCGAATGTTATTTCTGTTGAGCAGTTTCAAAGTGCTCAAGCTTTAAAAGTTCTCAAAATATCGAATAATGCGCTTTCATCCCCCTCTGAATTATTTCCAAATGATGAAACACCAGCTCATTTAAAGCTAAAGACGCTTGTTGTTGATAGAAATGCTGTAAAATCTACAGCCAAAAAAAGTTGGCCTTTTTTTATGGAAGATGATCAGTCTCCTAGGTTTGTCTAACTAAAATTTAAAAAGATAAGATAGTTTTTGATAAAAAAAAAGATCATAGAGGCACRTATGCAAGCACCATGCTATGGGCCTAAACGTCTTAAATGGTTCTTTGATRTAGAAGCTTCTGAAGCTGCTAAGGAGAGTATTAAAGCCAAATAAACTCACTAAAAAAGACGTAAAAAGTATCAAGCTAAGAATGATTTAAGAGAGGTCAAGGCTCGTTATCGAGCCTTGACTCATCACCAACTTGATGTAAAATATTTATATGACATCTCGTGCTATTGGCCACAAATGAACAAGGAAGAACTTCCTAAATATCAATRTACATTAAGGGAAACAAAGTCTGGGTTTATGTTTTTAAGCCATGGAAAAGAGTATAATAAAGCCTCTTCAGAACTATTCATAGACCTCTATTTAGAGAAGCTAGGGGTTGATGTTAGCCAAAGTGATTATTCAGACAGATAACGGTTCAGAATTTGGAGGAGATAAGCGAAGAAAAGTGGACTATGGAATAACAAGTACAACACAAGAGAAATACAAAGCGGAACATCGATATATCCCTCCAGAGTGCTGTAATGCAAACGCTAATGTAGAAAGCGTGCATGCAACGATAGAACAGGAATTTTTTGATCTGGAAACATTTAACGAGCATCAAGATTTTATGCTAAAAACGCAAGCATACCAATATTTTTACAGTATGGTAAGGTCAAATTTTTCAAAGAAGGGAAAAACGTCTTCTCAGATCCTTTTCGAGGATCGAAAAGAAATAGATCCTGAATTTTTATTTTGTCCCGTGATCGATCTTGATGCTAAATTTAGAGAAAAATTTGGCTTGGAAAAAACTAGTAAAGGGGGTCAACATGTACCTAAGTGTCCCAGGAGGACGGAAATTCCCCCATTCAGCACAAGACTGAAGGTTTCCTTTCCGTAAACTTTATGAAAATAATTGCAATTGCAGCAGGAAAGGGAGGGGTTGGAAAATCAACAGCCGCTGTTAACCTGGCTTTAGCTTTAAAAGAATCTGGATCTGCCTGTGCGATCATAGATGCTGATCTCTATGGCCCCTCTATTGCGAATATGTTGGGGGTGCAGGCCTCTATAAAGGAGGAAGAAGGGTATATCATCCCTGCAAGTGGCCTTGGTGTTCAATACGTTTCCCTGGCTCTGTTTCCCTTTGGAAAAAATCCTTCCATAGTAAGGGCTCCCATAGCAAACCATATTATAGGTGAGTTCCTAGAAAAAGTAAGATGGAACAATATAGATTACCTTTTAATTGATTTTCCTCCAGGAACGGGTGACATTCAATTAACTATTATGCAAAAAATCTCACTTGATGGAGTTGTGCTTATTTCTACTCCTCAACTTGTTTCTCTTTTAGATGTAAAAAAAGCATTTGGGATGTTTTCTCAAATGGAAGTTCCGGTACTTGGGATGGTTGAAAATATGAGTTACTTTGAAAATGGTATGGAAAAACATTACATATTTGGAAAAGGGCATGTCGAGGCCTTTTGCAAGGAGCAGAAAATCCCTCTTCTTGGAAGCATTCCTATAGAAGAGAGAGTAACTGAGTGCTGCGACAAAGGGATTTCCCTTATAAATAAATACCCCAATAGCAGCTCTTCTCTCTCCTATATAAAGATTCAAAAAAATCTTGAACAAGAGCTCTTCAAATCTTTGAATACCTTTGATCAATCTATTGGAGATTTTAAAATATTATGGAAAAATTAAACTCGCCGCTATTTATTAAATCAATTGTTCAAGAAGATAATAAACATTTTTCTATTACTTGGRATGATGAAAAAAAAAGCGTGTATCATTTAGCAGATCTACAGTATCATTGTCCATGCACTAAATGCCGAGATCACGAGAAAAGGAAGAAGGAAAAAACTCTTTCTTGTCACTATATTCAAAATGTTGGGAACTATGCCATACGGGTTTTGTTTACAAGAGGGTGTTCTCTCGGTATCTACACATACGCTTATTTGAGGAATTTAAAGTCATGTTGAAGAAAGGCGCTTATCTTTTTCTTATCTTGTTTGCAACGATGTTTGTCGTTGCATGCTCCAGGATGCCTAAAAAGGGTAGCAGCTCTCAAAACTTTGTAATGCCAAGTGATAAACTTAAAGTCTTATCTACAACAACGATCATTGATGATCTTGTTGCCAAAATAGGTAAAGAGCACATCGTGCATACATCTCTTATCACAGGGCAATTAGACCCTCATAGTTATGAACTTGTTAAAGGTGACGATGACAAAATTTCAAATGCCGATGTGTTGTTATATAATGGACTTGGTCTTGAGCATGGAGCAAGCTTGAAATATCATCTTGAAAATGCAGAAAATGCCTATGCGATTTCAGATAGCATTCAAGATGACACGGCTTTTATTTTTGTAGATGGACAGGTAGATCCACATATTTGGATGGACCTTAGTCTTCTTGCAAAAGCAGCTATTCCCGTCGGAAAGATTTTAGCAAAGCATGATCCCTTACATGAAAAAGAATATATGCAGAATGCAAAAGATTTAGAAGGAAAGATGCTTGCCTTAGATAGGCAAATGGAAGTAACTCTTGGAAGAATCCCAAAAGAAAGTTGTTATCTTGTTACAAGTCATGATGCTTTTTACTACTTTACAAGACGTTATCTTGCAAAAGATAACGAGCGTGCTTCAGGAGAGTGGAAAAAAAGATGTAGAGCTCCTGAGGGACTCGCACCCGATGGGCAGATGAGCCCGAAAGATATTGGCGCTATTGTAGAGTATGCTCTCTCTTATGGAGTAGAAGTTGTCTTTACTGAATCGAATGTAAACCAAGATGCGTTGAAAAAAGTGGTAAAGATCATCAAGCAAAAGGGGAGTCTAGCAGATCTTTCAGAAAAACCTCTTTATGGAGACACTATGGGTGAAGAAGGCTCTGGTGCAGAAGATTATCTTAAAATGATGGAATACAATTCAAAACTCATATCAGAGCATCTTTGCAAAACTCATGAGAGGAGTCTGTTATGAGTGATGCAATTCTTTGCAAGGAACTAAGCGCTTGTTATGACAAAGGGCCTGTACTTTGGGATGTGAGCCTAAATATCCCAGAAGGTTCTCTTGCCGCGATCATTGGTCCGAATGGTGCCGGGAAAAGCACTCTATTAAAAGCTTGTGTGGATTTAATAAAACCCTTCTCGGGAAGTGTTTCATGCTTTGGCAAACCATTTAAAAAAGCAAGAGACCGTATTGCTTATATCCCTCAAAAAGAAATGGTCGATTGGGAATTTCCCATCACAACTTTCGAAGTTGTTCTTATGGGCCGCTATAAGAAGCTTGGCTTCTTTAAATGGATCCGCGAAGCAGATAAGGACGCTGCAAATAAAGTGATGAAATTACTTGGTATTGAAAAATTAAAAGATAGACAGATTAGCGAACTCTCTGGTGGGCAGCAACAAAGAGTATTCATGGCAAGAGCTCTCATGCAAGATGCGGATCTTTATCTTTTAGACGAGCCATTTGCGGGTATCGACGCTGCAACAGAAGTGACTCTTATGGAGCTTTTCAAAGATCTTAAGGCAAAAGGAAAAACAATTGTGATCGTGCATCACGATCTGCAATGTGTGCGCAATCTTTTCGACTATGTAGTTTTCCTCAATACAAGACTTATTGCTTTTGGAAAAACAGAAGATGTTTTCACAAAAGAAAATCTTTGCAAGGCCTATGGCAAAAAAGGAGAGATCCTTACAGAGGTTGTTGGCCTTGTAAATAGAAATGGGGCAGGACTTTAAGATGTCTAGCTACGTGTCACTCGTGGATCTTCTAACAGATCCTATATATAGGGGCCCTATATGGGGCGCACTCTTTATGAGTATCTCAGCATCGCTCATGGGAGCAATAAATGTTGTCAGGAAAAAGCCTCTTGTAAGCGAGATGCTTTCCCACGCTTGTTTTCCAGGAGTTGTACTTGGTACGATGATGGGAGCTATGTTTTTTACCTACTCAGACACACTTGCCTTTATCTTTATTTTAATTGGTGCTTCTCTATTTAGCCTTTTATCTCACGTGGCTTTTGAGAAGTTGATACAAAACAAACTGAAATCAGATGTAGCGCTTTGCTATCTTGGAGCCTCTTTTTTAGGTCTTGGTGTATTGCTCGCAAGCTTTATGCAAAAGTCCCATGTGATGTGGTATTCCAAGATACAAGTATTTTTCTACGGGCAGGCATCCACGATGTCTGATACCCACATTTGGATCTATGCGGGGCTCTCGTGTATCATTGCACTTTTCCTTATATTGTTTTACCGGCCCATAAGGCTTGTTTGCTTTGATCCTGAATATGCAAGAAGCATAGGGATCCAATCAAAAGGAATTCTTATCATCCAAAGTACACTTCTTACACTCTCGATTGTTGTTGGGATAAGGAGTGTTGGGATCGTGCTTATGACAGGGATGCTTATTGCACCTTGCATCGCTGCAAGATATCTAACGAGTAGATTTTCTGTCTATTTAGTCGTTTCTCTCATCTTTGGGGTCGTGAGTACTCTATGTGGAAATATTCTTGCAATTAACTGGCCCTTTGCACTCTCTGGGTCGCACTTTGTTCCAACAGGGCCGACAACTGTGATCGTGGCTTCTACGATGGCATTTATTGTGATGCTACTTTCTCCTAAAAAGGGACTGCTTGGAAGGTATTTAAGAAGGAGGAATTTTCAAAAGCGCTGCCTTAGAGAAAATATTCTCAAAGCGTTTTGGAAAAAAGAGAAAAAAAGTTCTTTTTCAGAGGTGTATAAGTGGAACCTTGCTCCTTCATCCCTTGTGAAAGCAACTCTTAAGAAGCTTACGCACCAAGGTTTCATTGATAAGAGAGCAAAGGTTCTTACACTCACAGAAGACGGAAGAAAGAAAGCAGCTTATATTGTAAGGCTTCACAGGCTGTGGGAGCTATACCTTGCAGAACACCTTGAATATTCCCCGGAAGATATCCATAAAAATGCAGAAGAGATCGAGCATTTAATTACCCCAGAAATAGAGGAAAAATTAACAAGACTTTTAGCAAACCCTCAGCTAGATCCTCATAATAAACCCATCCCACAAAAGGAGCTGATATGAGCCCTTATAGTGGATGTGATTTCTTTTCCTTTTTTGGAGTGTTTTTTCCAAGGATGTGGCAGCTTCTTTTTGGAAAGATAGGTTTTTCAGAGCTCGCAAGCGATGAGATCCAAGTGATTGTTCTCATATGCTCGGGCATATCAGCAGCTCTTGTAGGCTGTTTCCTTGTTCTAAAGAAGATGACGATGCTTGCGAATGCTCTTTCTCATACAGTGCTTCTTGGTATCGTTACAAGCTTTTTAGTGCTCTCTTGCTTCTCTCAGCATAAGGTATTTGGGATGAGCCTAAGTGTATTACTTCTCGGCTCTATCCTTGCGGCTTTTTTAACAACGACACTTGTAGAGCTTTGTAAAAAGTTGTTTTCTCTCGATGAGGGATCAAGCATTGGCTTGATCTTTTCCTTCTTATTTGCCATTGGGATAGCCCTTGTTACCGTGTTTGCAAAGGGTGTGCATCTTGGAACAGAAGCGATTATGGGGAATATTGACGCACTTCATGTACATGATATAAAACTTGTGATGTATACATTGCTTGCGTCTGTTTTTGTCATTACAGTATTTTTTAAATACTTTCAGATCCTTTGTTTCGATGGGAGTTTCGCGAAATCGATAGGATTGCACCCGGGCTTTTTTCACTACCTACTTATGCTGCTCACAGCTTCTGCTTCGATCTGCTGCTTTCGTGCTATTGGAGTGTTTTTGTTTCTAATATTTCTAACAGCACCTGCGATGTCTGCAAGGCTTTTTACAAAGAAGCTTAGATCTCTTCTTATTCTCTCGTGTGTATTCAGCATTTTTGGGTCGCTGCTAAGTATCGCTGTTTCAAGGCATGTATTCACATATTACGATATCCCCCTTTCAACAGCGGGCCTATCTTGCGTGATTCTCTCTATTATGTACCCTGTCGCATTACTCGTTGTTAAAATGCAAAGAAATCTGCTAAAATCAAAGGTGAAATATAAATCTGATTCTTCCTCAAAGTTTAAGAAGAAGACTTCTTTAGTAGATACAACTGGCTAGATTTTATAAAAGATGAAAGAAAAACGATTAATTATTCTTGGCTCCACGGGATCAGTGGGAGAAAGTACATTGAGAGTTGTGCGCTGCCACAGCTCATCTTTTAAAGTAGTCGCTCTTGCAGCCTGTCACAATATTGAAAAGCTTTCTTTGCAAATCAAAGAATTTTCTCCAAAAATCGTTGCCGTTTATAACAAAGACAAAGCAAGAGAGCTTCAAAAGCTCTTTCCTGATGTGAAAGTTGTTGGGGGACTTGACGGAGTTTCTGAAGCAGCTTCTTTTAAAGATGCTGATCTTTGCGTATCTGCGATCTCTGGCACAATCGGGGTTTTACCAACATATGCAGCGATCCTTGCGGGACACGATATCGCTCTTGCGAATAAAGAAGTTCTTGTTTCTNCWGKMWYTTYMRKTMSAAAMSTYRYMWWMRASAAAKNCRTRRRASNTNSCTKCMRAWAKRNANCSAGCARMRWRCYMKMWKNCWGTGKMYWRWGSNGMARCAANNCAAKTSMMRYWSTRAMKWWRMYRCKCANAKCCWSAKGGSRYYNCRTTTWWTAATACTTCTTATGAAGAGATGAAAAAAATCTCAATAAAAGAGGCGCTGAATCATCCAACATGGAAGA
>NVUU01000051.1 GCA_002402025.1 Candidatus Aerophobota bacterium | reverse complement strand
AGAATATAAAGAAGCTGTGGAAAATCTAAATATAAAAGGTAAGCTGGCAAGCATTTCACATCCTGATGAACTTGCTAATGTGAAACAGTCTATGGAAGAAAAGATCACAAAAAAAAGCCTAGAGATGAAAGGTATGCAGGATAAGCTTGAGATTGAAAAGCAACGCCTTGCGAGCGATCTAAAGCAAGCGACCCTTGAAATAGAAGAGCTTAAAAAGAAACTTTCCCTTTTGGAAAAAGCCTCTTAGTCGCCAGATAACGTTTCCCCAGCCTCTATTATCGGAGGCTGCTCTTTTAAAAAAAATGTTAAAAGACCCGCAACTGCTAGCATGATCGGAAGGATCAAAAAGGCATTTTGGAAGTCTTTTATAGAATATACATTTATGCCATTTGTGATTTTTCCATCCCAACCACTATCAAGAAATACCCCGATGATAGGCTGCACTATAGAGCTTCCTACAGCTACGACGAAGTTTGTAAAAGCAATTGAAGTACCTTTGATATTTGGTGAATTTATCTCTGCTGCGAGAGTAAAGTTCAGCAGCTGACCTGAGGAAAAGAATCCCACAAGAAACATAAACACGTAGACGAGGAAGATAGGCATTTTAGTTAGGTACACAACACACAGAAGCGAAGCTAGAGTAAGGAATATTGTAATCAGAATGATATGTTTTCTGTTTTTAATTTTATCTGACAAGAAGCCCATGATAGGACCGCCTATAAGCCATCCAAAAAAGAGCATTGAGGTCGCAAAACCTGCTGTATGTTTACTTACGTGGTAAGTTTTTTGGATGAAGGGTACACCCCAAAGGCCTCCGACAGCTGTAGTTGTCATATAAAAGAAAAGAGCAATAACAGCGTTCAGCCAGGAGTGACCACTTTTACAAAGTTGCTTAAGGGCTGAACCAAGAGATTCCTGAGACTCTCTTTTTTCAAGTGCCACAGGCGTTGGCTTTCTTCTTCCAATAATGAGATAGATGATGATGGCAAGCAAAAATCCAATAACACCGAGGGCAAGGCTTGTGACTCTCCAGCCAAGAGCTTTTATTGAAAGAGACAAAGGGCCTTGACCACAAATAGCCCCAAGCATTCCGATGGAGTTCGCAAGACCAACAAGTAATGCTCTTTTTGATTTTTCAAACCAATGTGTACAGACAAAGACCATGGCTACAAAGGCGATAGAAGAACCARGGCCCATCAAAAATCTTCCTGCACAAGCTTCCCATACAGCATAGGAGATTCCAAAGACAATAATACCTGCACCGCAAACAAGTGATGCAAGTGAGAGTAGTTTTTTTGCACCGAAGYGGTCGATCAATATTCCAACAGGGATTTGCATGGGTGCGTAGGCATAGAAGTAAAAAGCACTCATAAGACCAAGGGCTGCAGCATCTACTTTAAATGCATGCATAAGTTCAGGAACCATAACAGATGTGGAGACGCGAAGGAGGTATTCATAAAAATAGAAAAATGATGCGAGGCTCCAAATAAACCATCTTAAAGCACCGGGATTTTTTTTCATTGAATTAACCAGGTCTAGATTTTTTGCCAGGTTATTCTATTTGTCTTTAATCTTCAAGGGTCTCAATTATTTTGGAATAGACATTTGATGCCAGTAATGTGTTGGCGATGTTTCAGGTTCATAACGATCTCTGTTTGGAAGAGGATATCCATCAAGCATTTTTTCAGTGAGAGGAACGTAGATGACTTTTTCAATAAAGAAATCGGCGCTGTACCAAGAGGGGGTTCCTGCCCAGCCGGGGATCCAAGTGCCACTTGTATTGTACGCACCAGGGGGGAACCAGCACCCCATATAGAACCTAGCACATCTATAGGGGATATTGTCAAAGCCATAGCTTGAACCTCGCCACTCGGCCCATAGGTTGTCTTCATTTAAAGAGGCTCCTGTATCTACGTACCATTTGACAAAACCAGGGACTCTTTCGTCTCCTTCTTTATCAGTTCCAGAGTGCCATACGATAGTAAATTGATGGATTTTACCGTCTAGTAGAGAAATGTTTTTTGGAACCTTTCTATGGAGTTCAATGTTACCCCCATCGCCACCTCTTTGGCCGCCCCAAGTGTTCAGTCTTCCTTGATTGAATGACCAGTTGTGAGCACCTCTTGGAAGAGCTCCAGGAAGTTCTATATCTATTTCAGTGTTTCTTATGGGGTTTGGTGCGTCATAAAGTCTTGGATTGTGTGTGTTTGCATAGGTGATATAACTAAAGGGCCAAATAGCAAAAGAACAGCCAATAGGACCTCTTGTCTTGAAATTTGGATCTAAAGTGCCATCTTCTTCATATACATCTCCGATCTTAGCAAAAACGTCATAGCGACCAGAGGCAAAGTAATCACGTGTCATGATGGACGCGCCTCTATATTGCCTGTCAGGCTCGGCTTTATTTCCGTAACTTGTAAATTTCATAACTTTTACAAGCCTTCCTTCGTTATTTGGTATCGTTGTAAAGGAGATGTTATTCGGGTATGAACCTTTTTGGTTTAAGATAAGCCATTCGCTTGGATCTAAAAAGCCACGATCAAAAGTCCAGACTCTTTCTCCAAGTTGCATTTGCGGGATGGGATATGCCTCTGGAAGGACTTCACCACCAACTGCAGGTAAGTAGGGTTTAGCGAAACTTGCATGCCATCCTTCTCCTTGCTGTTTATAAGCCGAGAATACAAGCATAGGAAGCACTCTCATGGATGGAGGTGTTCTAAATGTTTTGGAAACTGTATGCCAGTTTCCATCTGCTAAGTGTTGTGAAATTGGCATAGAAAAAAGAAGATCGTTGGTGTATTTGTCGTAAAGATAAATATAGGCGATTTTATCAGGATCTACTTTCACAAGACAATTGAGTCTATAGGTGCTGTTTAGCGCGAGTTCGAAAGGAAAAATCTGCACTGCATTTGATGTTATGGTCTCTTGAGGGTTAAGCTTTAAAACGGAAATCGTTGTTTTAGGTGTGATTCTTTCATTAATAATGGTTGTGTTTGCAAGGACCCAATCTTTAGGAGGTTTTCCTTTATATGTGGGGTTTTGTATTAAGCTTTCTCCCTCTGGTGGCACCTTGGGATTTGGGTAGTAAAAAGGAGCGATACCTTCTATTACTTGCACTTGTGCATAAGCTGCATATGCACTCGTATCCTGAGTTCTTGGGGCAGTAAGTGTGAGTGTGACAGTGCCATCGAATCTATTAGGACTCTTGGGATCGTCACTACCTGTGAAAAAAACAAAACTCTTTCTTTGCCATTTGTTCAAATCGCTCAGCTCCGCGTAGGAATAAGTAAGAGGACCAAAACCGTATATTGGCTGAGATTTTGGAGGAGGAGTAAGGTTTTTTAGCTGCTGCTCTTGTTGGATACCCCCACTTATAGAAAAAGTTGGTGGTGTGGATATGGAACTCGAAAAAGTTTCGAGTGAACATGTGTAGAGTGTCTTTGGTTTTAGCCCTGAAATCTTCTGCTTTAAAAATGCAGAAGATATAGAAGAAGGGGACATTTTAACATAGTATCCTATACTTGGATCCTTCGCTTTTTTTACATCGATGTCTCCACCTTGGGATCTAGACCAGTACACGAGGTTGTTCGAAAAATCGGGGTTTTCAACAAGATTCTTATGCTGCATAGGAATTGGGGTAGCACCTGCGTCAAAACTATTTACGATAGTGCCGGAGTTGTCTATTACAAAAAGGGTATAATAATAGGCAGTTCCGTTATCGAGGTTTCTGTCTGCTTGTACGTTGATCAGTTTTATGCCCTTACCGACATAGATTTTTTCACCGTCATCAACGGAGGCTGGAAAATTCTTTGATGAACTACAGATTGTATAGTAAGCCGCACTAGAATCACTTTTCCACGAGAGCTCAATAAAAGTGTCGTAGGGCGTTGCAACAAATGGAGGAGAGTCTTTCTTATAAAATTTAAGTCCATAGTAAGTTCCTGAAGAAACAGCTGCGATAGCGAAAAGACATAAAACTGTTATCCAAAACGTTTTCATAAGACAATCATACTTTGTATTTGCTGAACCGTTTTTACCTTAATATAAGAAAAATTATACGACAACAGTAGAATGAAAGTGAAAATAGCAGTAAAAAAAGGCCTACTTGAGTAGAAAAAAGACACAATTTTGAATACTTAGTTGATAGATTATAAAAAAATTTGTAAAAGAGTTTCTTTTGTATCATGAGGAACCGTGATGAGATTTTCTCTTTTCGTCTTAAGTGCTTTTTGTTTACTTTTTGTTTCTTGTGGAAAGAAAAAGGAGGTGAAAAAACCACTTCCAAAAGTTTACGCTGCCTATGCAGCAAAAAAAACAGTGCCCTATTATTTAGAGGGAATTGGCCACGTAAGAGCCTACAACTCTGCTAGGATCAAGTCTCAAATAGAAGGGTATCTAGAAGTAATACATTACGATCAGGGTAAGGATGTTAATAAGGGTGATATTCTTGTAACCATTGATCCTGACAATTACAAAGCAAAACTAGAAGAATCAGAGGGTGAGCTTGAGCAAAGTAAAGCACAGTTGCGCTTTGCTGAAGAAAAAGTCATACGCTACACAAAACTTGTAGAAGACGATTATGTTTCTAAACTTAACTACGATGAATATGTTTCAAATTTTCAAGCACTTCTTGGGACAGTTAAAAGAAATCAAGGGTCTGTTGATAACGCAAAAACAAACCTTAATTACTGCTATATCAAAGCTCCTTTTACAGGAAGAATTGGTAAAAAACTTATTGATATTGGGAATCTTGTTCAAAATGATGGATCAACGCTACTCATTGTGAATCAGCTCCAGCCTATATATGTGGACTTCTCTCTTCCTGAAAAACAACTTTCTCGTATTTTAAAAAAGCAGAAAAAAGAGAATCTAACTGTAAGAGTACATATTCCGGAAGTGGAAGTTGTTGAGGAAGAAGGGGAGTTAATCGTTGTTAGTAACGATGTCGATGAAACAACCGGAATGGTTCCTTTAAGAGCTGAATTCAAGAACAAAGACGAACTACTTTGGCCAGGGCAATTTGCGAAGGTACGGCTGATTCTAAAAGATGTAGAAGATGCAGTTCTTGTTCCAGAAAAGGCCATTAATCTCGGACAAAAGGGAATGTATGTTGAAGTTGTCGAGGCTGATAATATAGTAAAGTTCAAGTATGTTGACGTGGGTGAGACATATGGGGATCTCGTGGTGATTGAAAAGGGAATTGATGTGGGGGAGCTTGTTATTACCACAGGACAGATTCAAGTGAAGCCTAATGCTCCTGTAAATGTTGTCAAAGTGGACGATGACATCTTAAAGCAGTTTAAGGAGTGGTAAGAGTTGAACATTTCCAAGCCGTTTATTCACAGACCTGTCATGACATCTCTTCTCATGCTCCCCCTCATAGTGTTTGGAATGTATGCTTATAAGCTTTTGCCTGTTTCTACAATCCCGTTTATTGAGCCGCCAATTATTCAGGTTATAACGAGCTATCCAGGTGCAAGTCCTGATGAAATGGCAAGACTTGTTGCAGGACCTCTTGAAAGGCAATTTATGCTCATGCAAGGGATCGAGTTTGTAACGTCTCAAAATGATTATCAAASMWCANRCRRTYRYYYTKCWKKKKYRYGMWACTKKAMMTWTKMWMGKSGMAGNWSRMRAMWCASARRRYGYRMTMSAKAANRGSWRTGGGMSMKCTYSCTMWGSASTNWSCCAARTNNTMCGRSRTRYWCCRAAANNMAAWCYYTTCTGATACCCCTATACTGTATTGCGTTCTTACATCTGAAATTATTCCTTCATCAAAGATTTATGAATATGCATATACGTTTATTGGCCAGCAAATAGGGACGGTAAACGGTGTGGCAAATATTACAACATATGGATATCCGTATGCTGTTCGGGTCCATGTGGACCCTGAAGCTCTTGCAGCAAAAAACATTACGCTAAAGCAAGTCGCAGATACATTAAATAACGAAAATCCAGATCAACCGACAGGTAAATTCTATGGTCCAAATAAATCCATAATGACAAGGACATACGGTCAGATTTTCAAAGCGAAAGATTACAATCCGCTTATTATCAAGTATGAGAATGATAACCCCGTTCGTATTCAAGATATAGGTAAAGCTGTACCGAGCTTGCAAAATGATAAAGTAAGTT
Source organism: Candidatus Aerophobota bacterium (assembly GCA_002402025.1). Taxonomy (GTDB): domain Bacteria; phylum Chlamydiota; class Chlamydiia; order Chlamydiales. The sequence continues at coordinate 6,453 of NVUU01000051.1, read as the reverse complement.
TTAAATGGATCACACATGATAAAAAAGAAGAAGATGTTGTCGTTCTTGCAGTCTTTAAGCAGTCGGGTTTCAATACGATGCAGGTCTGTACGCAGATAGAAGAGTTGCTTGAAAAATTAAGTAAAGATCTTCCAGCTTCAATGAACTTTTCGATTCCATTTACTCAAGCAACATTTATAATGGAATCTGTGAAAGAAGTTGAGTTAACCCTTCTTATCGCATTCCTTCTTGTTGTGCTTGTCGTATTTGTCTACCTTGGAAGAATCAGAAGTAGTGTGATTCCTTTGATTACACTCCCTATTACGATCATTGGAACGTTTATTTTGATGTACGTATTTGGTTATAGCATCGACATCATGTCAATGTCTGCCTTAACTCTTGCTATTGGATTTTTGGTGGACGATGCAATTGTTGTTCTTGAAAACATTGTACGTCACGTTGAAATGGGAGACTCTCCTTACAAGGCGTCTATGCGGGGATCAAAGCAGATCATTATCACAGTGATTTCAATATCCCTTTGTCTTGCCATTGTTTTTGTTCCCCTTCTTTTCATGAGTGGTACGGTTGGTGCGATATTCCATGAGTTTGCAGGTGTCATTTTAATAGCGATTATATTTTCTGCTTTTATATCGCTCTCTTTAACACCGATGCTATGTTCTCGCTTTGTTCCTCCTCATCAAGGTCAAAAGAAAACGAAAATGGAGATGTTTTCCGACAAAATGAATGCAAGCTTTCTTAGATATTACAAACCAGCACTTGTTTGGTCCTTAAAGCATAAATTTTATGTAATGATGTTCTGTTTTGCAAACTTTGCTGTTTCCATTTACTTATTTACCGTTCTTCCAAAAGAGTTTTTACCGCCAAATGATCTTGGTGTAGTAGAAGGTTTTCTTATTACAGATGCTGGAAATTCTCCTGAGAAAGTGCTGGAAATAGTGGCCAAGCTAGAGAAGATTTGTATGGCTAACCCCTATGTTTATACGATGGCTCGTATGGCTTCGACTCCAACAGATAACCAGGCTATGTTTTTCTTAAATCTTATTGAAAGAAAGAAAAGACCTTCTGTTTGGAAAGTGATGAAACAGATTGAGGAGTCTGTTCAAGAGGAGCTTGTGGGTGCACTAGCATTTATGAAGTCTTTCCCGCTTATAAACCTTCAAATCGGAGGTCTCACGGCGGGTAARGGAAATAATCAGTATATTCTGCAGAGTATCGATTCCGAACTGTTATATAAAAAAGCCCCTGAGTTCATTGCGGAGTTGCAAACAAGACCAGAACTTAGGCAAGTATCTTCTGACTTGTTACCATCAACTCCTCTGTTGGACATAAATATTTTAAGAGATCAAGCCCACTCTTATAATAATTTAAACGCAACGAACGTAGAAGATGCCTTCATGTATACCTATGGAGAGACTTACATTTCAAAAATCAATGAACCGCAAAACATGTACTACGTAATCCTAGAAGGAACAAAGTCTGCGATAAGAGATCCCTCAAAATTAAGCCAAATATACACAGGAAGAGTAGATAGCGGCGATATGAACCAAGAGAATTTTGAAACTCTTAAAGAACAAAGACAAACTGCAATAGATTCCCTCATTGAGACAAAACTTGTTGCTGGAGCTGTTGAGGTAAACCATATTAACACAATGAATTCTGTAACGGTATCTTTTGATGTAGGTGATGGATATGCGCTCTCAGATGCTATTGTAGCAGTAGAGGAAGTCGCAGAAAAAATGCTTCCTGACCAAATCATGAAAAGCCTTGCAGGTAATACCGCAGCCTTTAAGAAAACATTTCAAGAGTTAACGATTCTTCTTCTTCTCGCAATCTTTGTAATCTATATTATCCTTGGAATTTTGTATGAAAATTTCCTGCATCCCATAGTTCCTTTATCGGCCTTGCCCGTTGCTGTAATTGGCGGACTCGTAACACTGCTTATTTTCAATCAAGCACTATCGATTTATGCATTGATTGGCCTTATTATGCTGATTGGAATTGTAATGAAAAATGGTATCTTGATTGTAGATTTTGCACTAGAAGAGCTTCATCAGAATAAGAAAAGTCCTTATGATTCTATCGTAAGCGCGTGTTTGATCAGATTTAGACCGATCATTATGACAACGTTTGCTGCAATGATGGGATCTGTTCCAATTGCACTTGGTATTGGGGGAACAATAGCAAAAGGCAGAGCTCCTCTTGGTATGGTTGTTGTAGGGGGCTTGCTATTTTCACAAGTTGTGACTTTGTTTGTTATTCCTTGCATTTTTATGTACACGAATCATTTTCAAGAATTTCTGCAAAGAAAATACAAAGTTTGTAGACCTATTCAATCGGACGAAAAAATAGAAGATTAACTACCATGCGATTTCGCCTTCGTCAAATCGAAGGAATTTCCCAGAATCTTGCTTTTTAACGTTTTCGATTCTCTTAATGAGTTTTTCGACGCATTCTTTTGTTTTGATTTGTCCCCTAGGATTCATTTCAGTACTCACACTTCCAGGATGCATGAGACATGTTATGATACCTTTTGGATCAAGCTCAAAAGTTAACGTTTTTGTTAAAGAATTAAGGGCTGTTTTAGAAGCTCGATAACCATAAGACTTGCCAGAAGTGTTGTCAGAAATAGAAGCCATACGAGATGACATCATAATAACAACGCTTCCTTCAGATAGGTTATTTTCTAGTGCTCTTGTGACCATAAGGGGAGCGATTGCATTTACTTCAATTTGCTTTAGGATGTTTTCTTTTAAGTTAGGTTCTTCCTTCCAGATAGCGATTCCTGCGTTGTTGAGTAAAAGATCAATGGATATCCCTTTAAGTTCTTTTTGCAAACGAGCAATAGAGCTCTCTTCCGTGATATCGATCCCTTCGATAACTTCGCAAGAGAGATTTTTTAATTCGTCAGATGCTTTTCTACAGACGGCATAGACTTTATTTTTACTGCACAGTTGTTTTGTGAGCTCAAAACCGATTCCTTTGCCGGCTCCTGTGATAACGATGGTTTTCATATAAGTCCTCCTTAAAAAAATAAGGATAGAAAAAGAAGGCTTTAAAAAAAAGATGTTTCTACAAACCAGCAGTTAGTTAAATTAAAAATTTATATATTTATTAATACTGTAAAGTAATTTTTTTCTAGTTCTTTTAATTCTGTTTTAAGTGGTATAATATTAGGTTACTTAGGTGGTATTGATTATAATAACAATAAATAAAAATGGTGAAAAATGTCAGATATGAAAATAGATGGAATGAGTCCTACAGAAATTATTCCATTCGATGGAGCAGAAGATGCTTCAGGGAAAAAAGGCACTTATACAGTGACTGCAAAAGCTTCTACTGTAAAAAGAGGCTCTTCTACAGATCTTCAAAGAAAGCTAAAATATGAGACAGCACAAGAAGTTGCAGCTCATAGAAAAAAAATGGAAGTAACATTCCATACAGAAGATAAGAAACTTCTTCTAACGGCTGGTACAAATACAGACCTTATCGAAGCCTTGATGAAGTATGGAAAAAACCTATATGGAGTTCCTTCTCTTCATCTTGCTGTGAAAGAGAAAGATCTTGGTTCTATGGCAACATTGATTAAAGCGGGTGCTGAATTGTCTAAAGAGGTGATTGGGCTTGCTCAAGAGATGAACGATATCGAAGTTATGCAAGTGCTTACAAAAACGCAAAGTTTCGATGCTCCTGACCAGTATAAGTTCACAATGACAAAAAAAATATATAATTTCGGAGGTGGTACCGAGTTTGAGCTTGACTCTGATGATATACCGATCAGCTATGTCACAAAGCCTTTTTTTAGCTTGAACACAAACTACGTGTTAAAAGGTTGTGAAGGGATCGAGGCTACAGGCACTGTACAAATTCTTTCAATGGGATCCATTTTTCCATGGGCAAAGGATTTAGATATTTTAGATGGCAACGGCAATTATCTTGGTATGATTGATGGTGAAGCGTTAACAACAGCGGATGCTAAATTTAGTATCTACAATGCAAATGGCGATAAGGTTGCGATTGCTTATCTTGATGACAACAAGACAGGTTTTAACATTGTTCATCCTGATAACTACTCAAGAGTTATAGCAAGAATGAAAAGAGAATATGTGAATGATATTCCAGATGCCTGGTCAACAAAGGTGTATCAAGGTGATGATGTGGACCCAAGGCTTTTAAAAATCTTTGCGGCATTGGCTGTAGATACGGAAGGTTTATTTAAAGCTGACAAGTAACTGCAATAGTAGATCATAGTTCCAGGCGCTTTCTTTGAAAGCGCCTTTTTTTTGGCCTCATTAAATTAAAAGATTCTTTTATCTCAGGAATAATATCGTTTGTTTGATAAAAAGGTTGGTCTTCAAAACTAACTTAAGGAATTTATTATGAAACCAAAATTATTTATCCTGCTTTCTGTCCTATTTGCTTTATGCTTTTCTACTTCCTACGCGGAGACAGTAAAAAATTCCACGAGATATCATTTTAAGGTTAGTAAAAAGGAATACAGATTTTCTACCTTTTTTGAGATCGACTCTGAAGATGCTCCAAGAGGAAATGTGAAAAAGAGTTTTTTTCGGATGAGAACAAACTACGATCTTTCTGACATAAACGGTTGGCAAGCAACAGGAATCGTGAGAGTAATGTCTCTTGGATTACTCTTTACCTGGGCAAAAGAAATCGATATGTACGATACAACAGGGCAGTACATAGGAATGATTGATGGACAAGCGATGACAACAGCTGCTGCAAGATACAGCATTTATGATGGTAGTAATAATCTCGTTGGGATTGCATTTTTAGATCAGAACTGCTCTGGGTTTACGATTACTCATCCCAAATCAGAAGCCTATACAATAGCGAGGCTTAAAAGGAATTTTGTGCAGGATACAGTAGATGGTTGGGATATCATCGTGTATGAGAAAGATCTTATCGACGCAAGAATCATCAGGATCTTTGCAGCATTTGTATGTGATTATCAAAACACATTTAAAACTGATACTYAAATCATTATCTTCCCTTTTGTAATTTTGGTGGCATAAAAAACAGCTGCGAGCTTATTTTTAATGTGCCACCAAATATAAAACACTACCTACGGAACAAACCCATGAAGTCTACTTATACTTTTCTTGTGTGCCTACTTCTCTTCCTCACAAATAGTGTTTATACAACAGAAAGCAAGGGTAAAACCCATCTGTATTCCAACCATTACTACAAAATGCTAAAGCAATCTCAAGATGCGGGGCACATAAATCTTGGGGTGATAGAATCTCTTTATGAGGCATCTACAATCAAAATAGAAGAGCCTTACGAGCATCATCAGATAGTAAGGGATATCTACGACTTCATCTTTAGTATTAAAGATGAAAAACCCTTTATCAAAGAACTTTGTAAAGAAGTGCTCTATACTCTCGATAGCAAACCTGTTGAAACAGTAGACGGTCTTTATAGATCTAAACTTTATCTAGATGAGGTGATGCAGTATCTGGTTCATCCAGATAGGCAAACAGTAACCACAATCGATACTATAAAAAAACCTTCCGAGTTTAAAGAACTAAGGGGCATTTTTGAGAAAAGCTTCCGTGTAAAAGATCTCTATGATAATGCGGTCTTAAACAAAGAGATGAAAACTTTTTTAAAAACAAAAGAAGCAGAGGCTGCAAAAAAAAGAGGCGAAGATTTAGAAGCTTTTTTTTATGGCCAAAGAAAAGTGGGTGCTTCTATAGATCCTAACTGGGATCTTTTTTTTGATCTTGTTACAGATAAGGCTCTCAGCAAAACAGTCGATATCTACGTTGCAAGAGACGAAAGAACAAAAAAGCCTCTTGGATTTCTTTGGATCAACAAAGAGTATGAGCATATCCATATGGTGTCCTATCTCGCAAAGGACCCACAAGCGGTGCACCCTGAGATAGGAAAGAAACTCTTTGATCATCTAAAGAAACATGCTCCTAGGAGATACGTTCTCCAAGTGGTACCCGAGAATGAAGCCGCAATGTCTCTTTACAAGAGTGTGGGTTTTATGAAACACACAATAAGAAGAAAGAAAAAAGGCGGCACCGTATCTAAAATGGTTCAAATGGTTGCAGACTATACAAACCGGGAGAAAGAGAGTGAACTCGCTCTCAAATAACGAGATTAGAATTTCTGAAGTTTTGCATACTCATTGAGAAGCAAGTAGATGTACTTCAAGACATCAAAATAGCCCAAGTCCCTGCTGCGAGCACCCTCCCTGAAACCCCAAAGCTACTACATCGTCAAGGATGATTTCATCATGAACCTCCGAAGAGGCAGGCCGACGCACAATCTGAAGACCGAGTAGCCCAAGGAGCCCGAGGTGGATGCCTCCTCCCTCATGGTCAGCAAAAAACATCAGATCTTCAGCAAGATGAAGTTCTACAGCCGAAGCGACTTCTATGACCTGGACCAGCAGATAGAGAACAACAAGGAAGGACTCTATCGCAA
>NVUU01000050.1 GCA_002402025.1 Candidatus Aerophobota bacterium | reverse complement strand
GGAAAAAAAGCCAAAAAGAATGAAGAAGCTAAAATCGAAGATTACAAAATTATCTCTCGAGAAAACGATACTACACATGTAGATACWMYWCTKACCAWANMYAWRGACTACAAGTTTAATTACTTTGAAGATGCGATCGAGATTCATGATATGGTCTATGATAGTAGAGTGGCTTCCGTATATGGAGAAGATGGTTATCTTGGAAGTGAAATTTTTCCGAATGGTCTTGAGATTTCTTATGAATACAATGATGATAATAGACTCGCGAGTATCTACATACCAGGGCATGGATATATTGAGTATGAATATGCAAATGGCAGCAAAATCACTAGGGTATCGAGGTATTCTGAAAGTGAGCATTTAGAGTATAGTCATAAATATTCATATAAAGATGGTGTCTGCAATTGTGAGGACTTAATACAGAATCTTGGTAAAATCACCTACAAGCATGACCTACATTCCAGAGAAGTAAAAATCAAAAGCCCTTATCATGTTGAAGAGTACATATGTAATGCTTCAGCGGATGTCATAAGTAAAAAAAGTACACAAGGAGTTAAGCAATTCAAATATGATTATATGCATCAGTTAATGAGTGATAGAGAATTTGATGCTCAATCTAACCCTTTAGATGCAAATATAAACGAGCTTGACGAGTTGCTCTCAATAGATGACGTTGATTGTAAGTACGATTTAAATGGCAATTTAATCGTAAAAAAAACAAGCAAAGGAGAAATGCTATATGTTTACGACGCTTTTAATAGACTCACAAAATCATCAATAGGTGGTGTGGAAACCCACTATATTTATGATTATTATGGTAGAAGACTTTCTAAAACAACAGTTAGGCATGATAGCAAAGAAACAGAGCTGTATTTATATTCTCGAATGAACGAAATCGCATCTTTCAGCGAGAATGGGGAATTAATAGAATTAAGGATTCCAGGTCAGTCTTTTCACAAAAATATCGTAAAAGCTATCGCAATAGAAACTCCGCAGAGGACCTATGCTCCTATCTATAATGCGCAGTGTCATATTGATAAGCTTGTAGATGTGTCAACAAAAGAAATATATGATTACTCTTCGCTACAACCATTTGGCAGCAATTTATCTTGTCTTAGCGATAAAAAAACCGCTTGGATTTTTGCGGCAAAACATTATGATCCTGAAACGAATTCTGTATATTTTGGAAGTAGGTATTACGATTTAGATTTGAATAGATGGACTACGATAGATCCTCAGTACTTTGCAGATGGTTTGAATCTCTACAGCTATGCCCGTAACAATCCCATGTGCTTAATTGATCCAAATGGGGAATTTGTAATAGCGATACCTCTTTTAATTGGAGGCGCAGTATGGGGTAAAGCAGTGGTGGCAAGTGTTATAGGGGCCTCTATTGCATACTATGGAGATAAAGCTGCCAAAAAAATTAATAAAAACATAGAGCAAAGAAAATGGGAGGAGTTCGAACGGCGTCAGCAGGCGATTGAAAGGGGGGATCTTGACTACATTACAAAAAAGAAACACAAGAATGATGGATATAAAAGCCCTAAGCCAAGAATTAGTGGTAAAGAAGGGGCAAAGAATGTCCCTGAATGGGCCAAAGGGAATAGACCGTATGAATATGAATCTGGAAAAGATTTTGCGAAAAGATTAATGGATAAGAAATATGGGTCAGAAAATTATAGAAAACAAGGCCCAACTGAGTATAGTAAAATTAAGAAGTGGGGAGACAGGTCATGGGAATAGAAAAATCAGAGAAAGTCTATGTATTAGCTCATGAATATGAGGATGAAAATGGTTACAGGGAGTATAAGTTAATAGCCGTTTTTTCTTCTAAAATCCTACTTGAAAAAACTCTAGCAGAGCATAAGAATAAGACTGGTTTCAGAGATTATCCGAACGGTTTTTTAGTCGAAGAATATTTAATTGATAACATAGACAAAAAAAAATTTCGTGAATTTCTTCAAACCAAGAGGTTTTAGCGGTAAAAATTATAATGAGATCATAGAGGTTCGAAGACTCAATTAGCATGCTTAAAATAGTTTAGGTTTTGTGCTCGAGTTTAGATGAAGCAATTGAGGTGAAACAAGACAATATGCAAAAAGACTCTGAAAAAATTTATCTTCTGTACTACTACTTTGAGCATGAAAATGGTCAAGAGGATTATGTTTTAAAGGGGGTTTTTTCCTCGAGACAGAAGGCAGAAAAAGAGCTGAAAGACTTTGGGAAATTTCCTGAATTCAAAAAAATTCTTTCTCGTTTTGCAATTTATGAATTTATGATTGATGACATAGTTTGGCCGGGAGGCTTTGTGACTGTAGACTAAGAATGCTTATTAGAAGCCTCAAGAAGGCCTGTTTCCCTTCTATAACGCACAGTCTCATATTGGTAAGCTTGTGAATGTTTCAACAAGAGAAAAGTCCACGACTACTCTAAATTAAACAGAATAAAAAAGCGGGTGGATAGAGCGTGGTAATAAAGGGTTTTAAAATCGTGTATGTTTTGACTCATCGCTATGTAGATGAAGAAGGTTTTGAGGATGAAAAGTTAATTGGAATTTTTTCTTCCAAAGAGATAGCTGAAAAAAATTTGATTAAGTATAAGATTCTACCTGGTTTTAGAAATTATCCAGCTGGTTTCTCTATCGAAGAGTACACTGTTGATCAGGTAAATAAAGAAGTACTCGACGTATTTTTACAAAACAAAAAAAAAATAGCAGAAAAGAAAAACGGGTGAAAAAAAAAGTAAAATGAAAATTTTTCCTCTGTATTATTACTATGAATACGAAAATGGTGATGAAGATAATATTTTATTGGGGGTTTTTTTAACTAAAAAGAGGGCAGAGGAAGCGTTAGTAAGCATTAGAAATTTGCCAGAGTTTGAAAACAACCTATCTAACTTTATGATTGATGAATCTTTGATAAATCGAAAAGGATGGGAAGAAGGGTTCGGATGGTAGATTAAGATTGAACCACCTTGTCTTAAAAAGGCAGTGGAGTTCTATACCTCGTCTACAACGTATCGTCTCACATTGATGAGCAATAGGTTTTCTGATCGATATTTTGAGTGTGCAGTATCAGAAAACTATTCACTCAATTTCCCTGCACCCGTGATACAACACATCAATGTAGCAAGTAATTATTCGTTTAAGCTTCTGTGCTACCAAAATGCTTAAAGCCAAAGTCGAGCCGCCGATTTTCGCATGTAGATACGAAATAATAGGCGGTATCTACTTGTGTTTTTGGTCGTTGCCGCTTTGTCCAGAAGATTCTGCAGCATGTCTATGAAAACTACGTCCAGCAATAAGTCCTGTGCATAAGAAGATCAGTGGTGGTAAAAATATCGATAGGATTACGCCAACTACGGCGATAATGACGACAGTAACTTTTTGTTGTTTGTTGCAAAAACGAAATGTGCCATGAGCAGCTCTTCCGATATGCTTTGGAATCCAAACGCCTATAACTCCTCCGATCCCTGCAGCGTAGATGCTCCAACCAGGACCATAAAAGAGGAGGCTAAAGAAGCTTGCTAGGATGAAAACGATCGTAAAGAAGATCTCAACATGGTAACGCTTACCGAAGTTTTCGATCTGCTGAACGGATACGCCATCCTTTTTTTCTTCATCCATATTAGCCATAACAATGTTTCCCTAAATTAACAGAGTGCAATTCAAACAAACTCAAACAAAATGCCCGGATTTGATGGAATCAAACTCCTTCCCTATATTCAAAGTTAATTATTAAAGAATTTTTTTGCAATTCAAAACAATATGAATTGATTTCTTTTGCTATTATTTTTTGGATTTAATAGACTGCCCAGCATCTATCTAAATAAGTGAGGTATAGTGATTTGTTAGCAAAACCTTTTCGCTTTTTTAGCCTCTTAAACATTCTAAAAAAAGTTTCTCTTTTTTTAGTGGTCTTATCATTTGTTTTTGCTTTGATTTCAGCGCTTTATTTAATGCGCTCTAAAGATCAAACGCTTAAAGCGGAAAGAGATGTTGAGATATCAAATCTACTTTCTGAAGTAAAAGAAACTAAAGAGTTTAGTTTTGATGCCATCAAACTTGATAAGGATTTTGCAACACTTTTTGAGAGAGATTTACAAGAGGAGCTCTCATTTATTGGGAGAAATACAAGACCTGATGCACTTTTATTAAATCCTAAAGCTCTTATCCAACTAAAAGAGAGTTCTCAAGAAAGAATCGTTGAGGAAGGAGAGAAGGTGTACTTCAGGTATAAAGAAGGAGCCCTTTTTTTCTCAGAAGAAGCAACACCTTTGTGGGTTAAAGTAAAGAGTGTTGTAAATTCTTTATTTTTAGACAGTAAGGTTGTAGTAGCGTCTGAGGAATCAGACCATGTGTTCCAAGAAAGCGCAAAACTCGAGCTTACAAAAAAAACTTATGAGCCTTTGCAAGAGGCGATCCCTTTTTACTTTGAAAGTTTGAGTTCTGCTACGTGGGTACAGCCGGATAAATTCTTTGAGCTATATGGGGGATCTAAATACCAGGATAAGAAAGGAGCTTACCGCTTAAGGTTAAACCCTGAAGGTTCTTTTTATTTTGTAAAAGATGAGGACCTTCTTTACTACGATGGTAGAGACTGGATGCTTGCAAAAGAAAATAAAGACGTTAGGAATTATCCAATAGCGGAAGTAAAGATCAATTCTCAATCGAGACTTGCACTAAAGGTGTGGAATAAAAGCGGTATGCTTGAGCGGTTATACACATTTTCATGTGATAAGTTGCCAGCATTCAACTTAAGAGTAGAGGAGATTTTTGCTAAAATTCGACCAAGATCTAAGTCTCAGGTTACTTGCAAGGTTGGTGGAAAGACTGCGATGCTTAAAAATGGAGACTGGCTTTTAAAGAAAGAAAATCATTGGAAACTTCTTAGAACATATGATGACATTCAAAGATATTTACAATACGAACTTGAAGGGGAATTATTTGTATTTGATCAGATAGAAAAAAACGAAAGTAATCCTATTTTTAAAGGTCATTTATTCGATACAATGAGGACCCAAATGCAAGTAGTTCGGATCCCAATAGCATTAAGTAATAAAGACCATAATAAGAAGAAAAAGAAACTACTTAAAAAGGTGATTCTTGCGCCTAAAGAATTTTCAGACACCGATGATTTTGACGACYATGAAGAAGAAGRTGAAGAAGAACTTCTTCGCTTAACTGGAGAAGGCCCCCGCCANGAGATTGAAAAATAATAAAATTCTATTTTTTGTCTTTAGCGTTCTTTTAGCTTCGTCGCTTTCTGCGATGAGCATCGAAGAAAAGCAGCAAGTTTTAACTCCTAGAGTATCTTGTGGAGAAGATTTAGAAACATCTCTTAGAAAAATCAACAAACAGCTTAAAGAATACCGATCGCTTCTCAAAACTCGTTACCAGCAAGTAGCAAAACTTATGGAGAGTGATGCGGATGAAGAGCATTACGAACAACTTCTTTCAGAAGTGAATGAAATTAAAATTCTTGTAAAAGATTTAGAGACGAGATGGAAAGAAAAAGCTCTCGATGAGATGAAGCAAGACGAAGAACCTTATGGCTTCTGGGATCAAGAAGAGACAACTCTTCCTCAACTTGTCATGGAGTATGGAGCGGGAGACTACCTTTATGTCATTCCTCCTGAGATGCTTTCGATGAAACTGAATATGCACTCATCTGTTCCCATCCCAAGAGAATCATGGGTAGAGCTTTTAGAGATCATACTCGCACAAAACGGTATCGGCGTAAAGCAACTGAACCCATACGCAAGACAGCTTTATATTCTTAAGCAAGATCTTATAGCTGTAAATTCCATCGTTAATAATACAAAAGATCTAAAGAAAGTACCCGCTAACTCCCGGATGATTTACATTTTTTCGCCTCCTCCAGAGCAGGTGAAAAGTGTCAGTTACTTCTTCGAAAGATTTAGAGATCCCAAAAGAACGTTTGTTTATCAAGTAGGCTTTAAAATCGCGATTGTTTCCATGAAAGAAGAAGTGGAAAAGCTGCTTTCTCTATACGATGCTGTTTGGGAAAAAGAGTCAGAGAAAATTACAAGAGTCGTACCTCTAAAGAAGATGTCGCCTCGGGATATGGAAAAAATTCTAAAATCATATTTTGGTGATTTATCAGAACGTAATCGTCTAGCCATGACAAGAGGTGGTGATGATCTAAGTATTATGAATCTATCTCATGACACATCCCTTGTTCTTGTTGGGATGAGAGATATGGTAAATAAAGCAGAGGAAGTGATTAGAGAAACAGAAGAGCAGATTTCTAATCCATGTGAAATGACGGTGCACTGGTATACATGCAGACATAGTGATCCTGTTGACATTGCAAACGTTTTAGAGAAGGTATATCTATCATTGATTTTCTCAGGCACAGATGCTGGTGAAAAAGATCTTATGGATAGAGAATATCCTCACTATGGACCAGATCTTAATTTAGAGTTTCCACAACCTGCATACACATATGGTCCTCCAGGTCCAACACCCATTGTTAACGCGCCGCTGATGGTTCCGGGCACACTTGAAGATCAACGAAAAAGAAGCTCTACCTACAACTTTATTCCCTATCCAAAGACAGGCTCCATCATGATGGTTGTTCGAAGAGATACTTTGGATAAGCTAAAAGAGCTTCTTCGGAAGCTAGATGTTCCGAAGAAAATGGTGCATATCGAAGTCTTGCTTTTTGAAAAGGTAAWCAAAAACAAAAACAACTTTGGTCTCAACATGCTAAAGATGGGAACTTTTGCAAGTGGTGAAAAAAGAACTGGAATCCAATATGAGTCGCAAACAGGATCTGCTCTTAAAGGAATTTTACAGTTCCTTATCACAAGACCAAATAGAAAAGCATTCCCAGCCTTTGACGTTGCCTATAACTTCTTAATGTCCCAAGAGGATGTAAGGATCAATGCGTCACCTTCCATTTCTACAGTGAACCAGGTGCCTGCTAAAGTATCGATTGTTGAAGAGCTCTCTGTAAACAATGGAGCAGCTCCTATCGAAACAGGTAATGGAACCATTACATTTGAAAACTCTTATACAAGAAATCAGTATGGTATCAATCTTGTTATGACACCGACGATTCATGAGCCAGACCCGGATGATTTAGAAGCAAGACGATTCATTACCCTCGAGACGAATGTAAACTTTGATATGATTTTATCTGATGTGAATGACAGACCAAAGGTAAACAGGCGTTCTATTGAAAACCAAGTAAGAGTGATGGATGGAGAAACTATCATCCTCGGAGGTCTTCGTAAAAAGACAGGAGAGGACAACACAGAGAAGATTCCATTCCTTGGCGAAATCCCTGGAATTGCTAAATTCTTTGGAACCTCTAAACTTACTGATGAAATGACAGAGATCATCATATTTATTACTCCAAGAGTTATTTTGGATTCAAAAGAAGAGTTGGAAAAATTAAGAGACAAAGAGCTGCGTAAAAGGCCAGGGGATCTTCCTGAATTTTTACAAAGAATCATTGACGCGAAAAAGCGTGAAAAGAAAAAACTGTTTGAAAATAGTTTCAAACTTCTCTTTGGTAGCAATGAATCAAACTTTAAAATATAGCATGTTAGACGAAGTAGAAGAGAAAAACCGCTCTCTTGCAAAGCGCTTTGGCCTAAAGGTTTACGAAACTCTTTCTGATTTTTATTACGTAAAAGAGAAAATCTCCAAAGTTCCCTATTCCTTTGCAAAGAAAAGACTGATTCTTCCTGTTGATAAAGAGGAAGGAGTCGTGATTGTAGCACTTGCGCATCCTGATGATCTGCAAGCTTTGCAAGAGCTAAAGTGTATGATTTCTTCTCCCGTTAAAGAGATCTACGCTTCGAAAGAAGTGTTAGAAGCTGCTATTGAAAAATGTTACCACCAAAAAGATCGTGAAGCTTCTGATTATTTTGAAGATCTAAGTAAAAACGAAAATACAGAAAATGGGGAAGAAGATACGTGCTACGATCTTCTTGAACAAAAGTCCGATGCCCCTGTGATAAAAATGCTTAATGTGATTTTTATTGAAGCTGTTCAGCAAGTAGCATCTGATATTCACTTTGAGCCAACAGAGAATAATCTAGAAGTAAGGTACCGAATAGATGGTGTTCTGCAGAAGCGGCATACTCCTCCAAAAGAATACCAAACGCAGCTTCTCACCCGTATAAAGGTGATGTCAAAGCTTGATATCGCAGAGCATAGACTTCCGCAAGATGGAAGACTAAAGCTTAGCATAGGACCAAGACAAATAGATTTTCGTGTTAGTACCGTTCCCGTTGTATATGGAGAAAGGATCGTTCTTCGTATCCTTGATAAAAGTAATATTGTTCTTGGGCTTGATAGAATCGGCTTGCCAAAAGAGACCTGTAAAAATTTCAAAAAGCACATTTCACAAAACCAAGGGATCGTTCTTGTAACCGGGCCAACAGGTAGCGGTAAAACAACAACACTCTATAGCGGGATTTCAGAAATTTCTTCTTCTGAAATCAATATCATGACAATAGAAGATCCCGTAGAATACAAACTTCCGGGAATGGCGCAAATCGGTGTAAACCCTAAAATCGATTTAGATTTTGCGAGAGGACTTCGCAGCATCTTAAGACAAGATCCAGATGTAATTATGATCGGAGAAATCCGTGATAGGGAAACGGCAGAGATCGCTATCCAATCATCTTTAACAGGCCATATGGTTCTGAGCACTCTGCATACAAATGATGCTCCATCAGCTCTTACAAGACTTGTAGATATGGGTATAGAGCCCTATCTTCTTACCTCATCTGTGATCGCTGTTCTTGCGCAAAGGCTCGTCCGCGTTGTGTGCCCAAACTGCAAGAAGGGATATACTCCAAACGATGAAGAGCTAAGCGAGCTTGGTCTTTTAAGAAAAGATCTTAAGGATAATACCCTTTATAAGGGAGAAGGCTGCGAGAGCTGTTTTTTCTCAGGCTATAAAGGACGACGCGGGATCTATGAGCTCATGGATGTAAACACTCGAATTAAAAGACAGCTTCTAAGAAGTCCCGATGCCCTAGAGCTTCAAAGGGTCGCTTTTGAGTCGGGTATGTCATCTCTTAGAAACGAAGGTGCAAAACTTGCAGCAAGCGGCGTTACCTCAAGTGCAGAAGTGCTCAGAGTAACAAGACAAATTAGTTTCGATTAAGACAAGGATGTGCAATTGCCTCTTTACAGATACCAGGCTATTTCAAAGGAAGGAAAGAAAACCTTCGGTGTGATCAATGCAGACTCTTTTGAGATTGCAAAAGAGAATTTGCAAAAGCAAAAAATCCTGGTCGTAAAGCTTTTTTCTTTTAAAGAGAAGTCCAAACAGCTATCACTTCCAAAAGATCTCGTCGTGTCCTTCACAAGAGACTTATCACAGCTTTTAAGAGCAGGCCTTCCTCTTTATGAGAGCCTTRTGGCAATTGAAGAAAARTATAGAGCAAACAAAGCACACTCTCTGTYTTTAGATCTCTGCGACAAGATAAAATCGGGGATGCACCTCTCATGTGCTCTCGCTCTTTATCCAAAAGTTTTTGATCAGGTATATATTTCGATGATTGAATCAGCGGAGGAGACTGGGAAGCTTGCAAGCACCTTTACTCAGCTTGAGAAGTTGATCGTACGCCAGCAGAAACTTAAAAATCAGCTCACTTCTGCGATGATTTATCCGATGTTTTTAATGGGTTTTTGCTTTGTTGTTGTGAATGCACTTTTTTTCTTTTTAATCCCCTCGATGGAGCAGCTTTTTGAAGAAAGAGAGCTCCATTCCTTTACAGCCGCTATTATCGGCATCAGTAAGTTTTTAAGACGTAACGGAATCTATATCGGGATATCACTCCTTGTTACTATTTCTTCCTGTGTGATCTTTTTCTCAAAGCCAAGTGGAAAGCTCCTTCTGCAGAAATTTTATTTGAAGGTCCCGATATTAAATAGGATGATAACGCAGGCGGTGCTCTCAAGGTTTTGCAGGGGCTTATCTATTATGCTTGCAGGAAGCGTATCGCTTCTTGATGCATTAAAATTATCAAAGGGGATCATGAAAAATCCTTACTTTGAAAAGGTTATTACAAATGTGGAAAGGAAAGTTGAGCAGGGGGGTAAACTCTCTGATGAGCTTATGAAAAGTCCTCTCATACCAACGCTTGTTACAAGGATGCTCACTATCGCTGAAGAAACAGGAAGTGTATCAGAAATGCTCGAGAGTATTGCTGACATTTATGAGGAAGAGCTTGGAAGATCTCTTGCAAGATTTACAACGCTACTGCAACCTGTGATGCTTCTTTTTCTTGCATTCATCGTCGGTACTGTGATTCTTTCAATACTATTGCCACTGACAGATGTTGGATCATTTTTAAATACATAAGGAGAAACCATGAGAAAAATCAAAAGAAAAAAAAGACCCATGACCCTTCTTGAGATCATGATTGTGATCTTTATCATCGGGATCATAAGTTCTGTGATTGGTTACAATATGAAAGGGAGCCTTGAAAAAGCAAAAGCTTTTAAAACAAAAGAAGGTATGAAAAAGATCGGTGAGATTTTTGATCTAGAAGTTGCATCAGGTACTCTGCTTTATGATGTGATTGCTGATCCAGCAAGAGTTCTAAAATCATCGGGCCTTGTTAGTAATGTAAAAGATCTTCTAAGAGATGGCTGGGGTACAGACTATACAATCCGCCTGTCAAAGAACGAAAGATCCGTTCTTATCAAGTCTGATAATTATGACAGATATCAAGCAAAACATAAAAAAAAGAGTGAAAACACACTCGCTTTGAATGATGAAGAAGAAGTTGATGAAGTTGACGAAGAAGAGGACTAAAAGAGCTTTTACGCTTATAGAGATAATGGTTTGTATTTCTCTTTTATCTCTTATTGGAGGTCTTTTCGCCTACAAGGCAAAAGATCTCTTCTCTGTTTATAATTTTAGAAGTGACAAAAGAAAACTCATCAATGCTCTAGAGCTCGCAAGGCATCTATCTGTATCCTATCAAGCAGATGTAGAAACGGTGATCACAAAAGAAAAACTTGGGTATGACTTAGTGATTAGTACCGATGAACCGGGGCTTGAAGATCATAATATGCTATTTAAAAAGATTTCATTCACTCACATAGACAAGATTGCTTATCTTTCAGATAAGAAAAAAGAGGATCCTATTAAGATCCTCTTTTCTTCGAGTGGTTGGCTCTTCCCCGTAGGTACGCTTCAAATAAGGTCCAAGGGGGAAGAGGTTGTGAATATTGATCTTGGAATCAATATTACATCCTCTAGCTAAGATTTGGCTTAGTATCGTCATCAAGTGATGCGATAAGGGAGTCTTTCCCAGGCTTCTCGTCTTCTTGAAGCATTTTGTCTGTGTCATCGTCGCTAAAGCTATAAAGCTCTGTAGTAGGCTCTTCATCAGCTCTGAACTGGCCTGGTTTTGTAGTGGTTTCATCAGAAGTTGCTTTTGTTTCAGTTTCATCAAAAACACGTGTTTTCGGTGGACAATCATCAGCTACAGCAAAGCTGCCAGCTGCAAGTGTTGCAGCGATAGCTATAAGCGCAAGTTTAGACATATTCGGTCTCCTAATTTAAAAAATTAATAATACTAGTTTGTGAAATTGTGGTTTTAAATAAATTAAACAGTAAAATTACAAAAATATTAAATTAAAACCAATCAAAATAATCTCAACTGATTCCAAAGTAGTTAATAAGGTAATTCGAATAGACACAAGAGGAACGTTATCCCTCTGTTCTAAGGAGCATTTTTCCTTTGCCTATTTACGAATATATGACATACAATCCTATGGCAAATGAACTATGTAAAAAGGATTATATAATGAAGCTCCGTCTTATTATAACCGGTTTAATGTTAGCGTCTTTACTAACACTTGGCGCTCAAGAATTTACACAAGTAGAATCTATAGCACCAGTAGCAGCTGAACTGAAGCCAAGACTTCCTGAATGGCGCCCTAAAATTGTAGAGCGCTTTGCAGATGGGAATCCCGCAATCGTGCTTTTTTATGAGGAAGCAGATAATGGTGAAAGTAACCCAACAAAGCGCATGAGCTTCCATCAGACAGGGAGAACAAAGGAAGAGACAGATCTTATTGTAATCACAAAAGATGACCCTGCCTTTAAACTCTGGGATTCAAATATCGTGCCACATGGGGTGTCCATACAGTTCGACGAAAATGGTCCGATTAAATCAATACGTTATTATGATAAAGGCCTTCTTCATGGAACACTTGGGGTGTTTTACTCTGATGGGAAGCCAGAGCAAACTTGCAGCTATTCTCAAGGTCAAAAACATGGAAAAGCCTATTCATTCTACGAAGATGGAACAAAATCTGAAGATGCTACCTACGCCGAAGGGCTACTAGAAGGTGACTTTATTCGTTACTTTCCAAATGGGAATAAATGCTCTGTGACACAATATGTCAATGATGTTGCCGAAGGCAAGATGATGGAGTGGCATGAGAATGGAGCGATTAAATCTACTCAAAATTATGTTCATGGGAAGCTGCATTCCGACGCAAACAACCCTGCGTGCATCAGCTATAACGACGATCGCGGCATCGTTGAGATGCGTGACTTCAATCAAGGCGAACCTACCGGCATCCACATTACATACCACAACAACGGTAGAGAGTCTTACAAAACGCCTTATTACGAAGGAAAGAAACACGGCAAAGAGCAATTCTTTGATGTAGATGGAACAGTGATTGGAGAAGGGAAGTATGAAAAAGGTA
>NVUU01000049.1 GCA_002402025.1 Candidatus Aerophobota bacterium | reverse complement strand
GATTGTACTCTCTTGTATTATCAGTGGCTCTTTCAAAAATGGAATTATCAAGTTTTAGATCAAGGGGGATGCCTTTGATAAGAGCGTTATTTTTTTGGTATGTAGTGCCTCTTGCTTGGAACCTCTTAAAAGATAAAATAAGCTCGCATGGCGGTTTAGTTTTGATCTTTCGAACATTCTCAAGAGAATCAATTTCAACGCCCCCCTCTAATACATCGCTACCTGGTTTTTTATAACCACCGATTGTTTTCTCTAAATGACCAAGATCTTTGAAAAAACCATAAAAGGCCTTTTTAAAAGTGGGGCTTTTTCCTCCTTTCATCTCAAGAGGGAGTATGGCATGAGTTTCAGCTATTGCAGACTTTTCATTTTCATCTTTTAGCAGCTGCAATCCTAGATCAGATACATCGTAGGTAATATGATTTGTTGTACAAAGAGGGTAGGGATAGTTTATTTGATTGAGCAAATTTTGTATAACCTCAGAAGCATCTTCTTGTTTTGCTACAGCTTTTGTATCGAGTGTGCAATAAGGAACCTTTTGTAGGCTTGTTCGAAGGGTTTTATCATTTCCTGAAAAATCTTTCCATGCAGCAAGTGTATTTGGCAAGGCATCAAAAATACCTCTAACGCGCTTTAATAGCTGGTAGGATGAGATAAAACAGCAATTGTTGTGATGTCTTACGATACCTTCAAGAGTTAGCATTTTTGCGGCTTTAGAGGCCTTTTTTGCTCCGGTGTCTTCTTTGGGAGCTGTCTTTTTAGCCTTTTTTGTTTTTTGTTTGCCAGATGAAGAATTCGCACGCCTTTTTGAGGATTTAGCCTTTGGAGCAAGCTTCTTAGAAGCAAGCTTTGTGGAAGCGGGTTCTAATTCTTCTTCTTTGTGGAATCTATTATGGATAAGCGTAARGACTTTTTCGATAAGGATGCTTTTCGCTAAAAGATTTGAGCTCTCATCTTTTTTACTTTCAAGACCAGCAAACTCAAGCTGGAGCTCTTCAAATGTCGACATTTCAGGATCTGAAAGAGAGCTTTTTTTGATCACATCCTTTGCAAACGCTTGCGTTTTTGCAAAGAGATCATCGTAGTTCATCTCAAGCGTGGGACGCATGCTAGGGTTTTCCACTTGCCCTAAAAAACTGCGAAAAACTGATATAAGATATGCGGACATAGCTAACCTTTATGACTTATAGTATACGATATATGCCTTTTTAAACTCATTATCAGCATAGCTTCTTGTAACTTCTGTCACAGTACTATCATTAAATTTATAGTACTTGCCATCTTGTGCTTTTACGATTGCATAGTAATGGCCGCCATTAGCAGTTCCGTGATGGATAATCGCAGAAGATCTTTCGTATTTCATCTCTTGCTTTGTATCAAAGTGTTTACCAGAGACTTGCAGATACTCATCAAGACCATTGATATCTTGATCAATCTTTCCTCTTGTACCAGTGATTCTATCAAAGTAGAAACGGTTAAAGCTCATCACAAAATGCTTCGGTGGCTCTGTGAAGGTTCTTTCACATTTAAGGCCTCTTCTTGGGTGTTTTGTACCATCTTTTGCTTCAAAGTATGCATCTTCACCCTTCAGAGAGAAATATCCATTTAGAAGAGTTTGTACATCATAAGCTTTCGTAGATCTTGACATACCGATAGCGTGGATCGACTCATTTTCAGTGATGACAGTTTTTCTAGCTTGTGCTTTTAGATTCTCTGGCACCTTTGACACATCATAAGTCCTTGTTGTTGTCATTGGTGCTGAAAGAGGATTGTATTTTGTATGGATGCTTACAAACAAAGATGCGATAAATTTGAAGAAGTTATAGATCGACAACATCACACCTGTTTTTTGGTTGTGCAGATCAATCTTTCCCATCATCTGGATCATCGCTTCCATAGCATCTTGCTGCTGGAATGTCTTATATTCAGGGTTTAGAGACCCCATTGCAGATTTTAAACTTTTTGCAGAAGGTTGTTCCTTTTTAAATGCAGAAAGAGAGCTTGGAATATTTGCATCATCAATAAGGCCAGATTCTTTCATTAGGGCCCTTATCGAGTTGATGTAGCAAGTATTTCCGATGTTCTCAACACCATGCTTTAGGATATCATCAGAACCTTTTTTAGGAGCTTGATTTGGGTTTGTATGTGCATTTGTTACAATTAAAATCAAAATCTCATTCAATCTTACAAGGAGCTGTCTCTTATCTTGCCGTCTCACTCTTGCGAATACGTGCTTGAATAAGTGTTGGATCTCATTAAGCTCTTTTAGCGCGAGATCAGCTTTGATACCATTTTTCCCAAGTGCTTTATAGAGCTTGTTTGTTCTTGAGACAAGTTCTTTTACAACGCGTGAAGTGTTCTGAGATTTTCTGAGGTCATATGTAATCATATCAACCATATCCAAACGTTTTTTGCTGTTTAGTGCAGAAAATAAAAAATGAATACGCTTTTGAACATTGGAAAGCTTTTTTGCATCACCTGTCATAAGAGCGCAAACAGGGATCTTTGCAAGATCACGATCGATGCTCTCAAGTGTATCGCTTTGTCTGTTTACATCGTATTCGCTAAGCGCGCCGATATGTTGCGAGAGATGAGCACTTAGTGCGTTTA
Organism: Candidatus Aerophobota bacterium; assembly: GCA_002402025.1. Lineage (GTDB taxonomy): Bacteria > Chlamydiota > Chlamydiia > Chlamydiales. The sequence continues at coordinate 10,161 of NVUU01000049.1, read as the reverse complement.
CTCTTGCTTCGATATTACTTAGATTTGCTTCGTTAGTATTTCCCTTACTTGAAACTATCCCAACGCCTGTGCTTATTCTGGCTGCTGCGTTATAAATCATGGAAAGCATGCCCATTGTTATTACCTTTTATTGACAAATTAAGTATATATTATAACAAATTTAAAGTTTAATTTCCTTAATAAACAAAACTTTAATTCATGCATTTAATGTAATTATATTTTTAAAACACGTATTAAAAACTTTAATACATGTTTAAAATAATTAGTTTACATAAAAARTACTTGATGTTTTCCCTGCATAGGATAGAATACAGCAAATAAGACTATTTGGAGGAGAGCACAGGTGGGTAGTAAAACGAAAGAAGACTATGAATTTGCTGATACAGTATTTGTGAGAGACGTAGATAGCAGGGTCTTCCAAGCCATCAGTTATAAATGCCTGCTCGGCATCGAGGGCGTAGAGCTGATCGGTGGCAATATTTTAGATAGCCTGCTCGGAAGAGAATCGGCCTCAGAAAGGATCAAAGGGATCACAGTTGATCAAGATCAGAAGAACCACTCTGTGAACATCAAAATAGAGGTCAATGTGGCCTACGGGATCTCCATTCCTGAGAAATCAGAAGAAATCCAGTCCAAAGTGGCTAAAGAACTTGCCGCACTAACAGGACTACATGTAGCTTCTGTACACGTAGTATTTAAAAACCTCATTACGCAGCAGCCTATTGAAAAGCTTCTTGAAAGCAAAGAGTCAGAAGATGAAGAAGATATGGAAAAGCAAGCTGCTGTAGAATACACAGACGAATTTTAAACTCCTATGCGAACAAGTAATATCCTATTTTCCGTAGTACACCTTTTCGTTGTTCTGTTCATCATAGCAGCAGGGATTTTTTTTATCATGCTGCCAAGCTTAAGCAGTTTTAGAATAAATCTTGCAGCCCTTCTTACAGAAGGCTCTGCTTCTTTTGTAAAACTTGGGATCGCTTTTCTTAGCTTTGGGTTTTTACTACTGACTGGTTTTTACTTTCTAAATCGTAAAAAATACCTCAAGCTGAAGATGGATTGCGGAAAAACCCTCATCGATGAGGCGATCATAAGAGATTATCTAAAAAACTACTGGAAGGAGGTCTTTCCAGGACAAGAGGTGCAGTCAGACATTGTTCTGCATTTTCCACAAAAACTTGAGATCATCGCGCAACTTCCCAAAATGAATGAAGATGAAAAAGAGACTCTTCTTGCACGTGTACAAAACGAACTTGGCGTGATCCTTGCAAGAAAACTTGGATACGAAGAAGAGTTTTTCTTAACAATTAGTGATTAGAGATTCTTTCTAAGAGCGGCAAGGTCCTTCTTATTTATCCCTTTGAGTGAGATGATTTCATCATCCCCAGCATCTTTTATCTTAGCAATCGATCCAAAGTGTGAAAGAAGTACTCTTTTCTTAGCAGGTCCGATCCCATCGATGCTATCAAGAGCAGATTTAATGATCCTTTTCTTGCGTCTTGATTTATGAAAGGTAATCGCTCTTCGATGTGCCTCATCACGTACCCTTTGCAGGAAAAACAGGATAGGGGAGTGCTTATCAAAGGTTATGGGCTCTTTAACTCCTGGTATAAACACCCGCTCTCTTGTAAGGCCTTTGTCATGCCTTGCATCTTCTTTTGCAAGTGATACAAGATCGCAGGAAACGATCTGCAGATCCCTCAATACCTCAGATGCGATATTTAGCTGGCCCTTCCCTCCATCTACAATGATAAGATCAGGAAGATCATTCGTTTCTTTGGCTTTTATATACCTTCTTGTTAACACCTCTTTCATCGCGTGGTAATCGTCTGTTTTCTCACCCTTGATTTTATAGCTTCTGTAGCGTTTTGTGTCTTTCTCAGCGTCTGTAAAAGCGATCAAAGAAGCAACAGGATCATCTCCTGCGATATTGGACGTATCAAAACACTCGATCCTGATAGGAAGCCTTGAGAGCTTGAGTTTAGATTTAAGCTCTACAAGAATGCTTTCTTTTAGATCGGCATCATGCCTCTCTTGGGTAAAGAGCATTTTTGCGTTTGTCTTAGCAAGCTGAATCAGTTTTTTCTTTCCGCCTTTTGTTGGTGAGAAGATCGAGATCTTTCTATTTAGCTTCTCATATAAAAGCTCTGAGATGTTTTTGCCACTTTGCAAAGAAAAAGGAATCAGCACAGATTTTGGGAGATTATCTTCATTTAAGTAGTGCTGAAGCAAAAAGCTCTCAATTAAATCCTCATCATCTTCTGCGATATCAGAAAAATAATAATGATCTGATGTAGTCAGTCTACCAGATCTAAAGGTAAGTTTTGCAATAAGCACGCTTTTTGCTTTGCGGTACATCCCAATACTATCGAGATCTTCCTTATGCAGATGAACCAAACTTTTTACGTTTTTTGTGACATGCTCAATTTTTGTAATGGCGTCTAAGTAGTGCTGCGCTCTTTCGAACTCTAAGTCATCAGACGCTTTTTGCATCTTCTTTTTGAGATCTTTTACGATGCTGTCATCATCTCCTTTTAAAAAGGAAAGCGCATCTTTAACAAAAGTGTCATATTCCTCTTTTGTGCATTTATTCACGCAAGGCGCTATGCATTTCTTTATGTCATACAAAATGCAAGGTCTCTCGCGTCTTTTAAGCTCAGCATCTGAGCACTGGCGCAGTGGGAAAATCTTTGAGATGATCTCTAAAGTTTGTCTTGCGGCATAGCCATTTGTGTAGGGCCCAAAATACTTCCCTTTGCCCTTGGGTTTGCCTTTTGTTCTGACAAGCTTAATCATCGGCCATTTGTGATCTACATTGACCATAAGAGAGACAAAGGTCTTATCATCTTTTAAAAGAGCGTTGTATTTGGGCTGGTGTTTTTTTATGAGCGTGTTTTCAAGAAGAAGGGCTTCTTTCTCAGAAGTTGTCACAATCGTATCGATTGAAATGACTTTCGATGTCAAAAAGGGGATCATCAACCTTGCATCAGGACTTTTTGCAAAATACTGCCGAAGGCGCTTTTGTAGATGTTTTGCTTTGCCAACATAAAGAACTACGCCCTTTGCTCCTTTCATTAAATAAACGCCTGGAGCCTTCGGATAACTTGATAAAAGTTCACTATCAAAAGACATAAAAAAACCCACTACCTTGGATCAAAGATAGTGGATTGATGCTATTTTTATCAGTAGGAATTCTTAGCTTGTATTTATCTGTCTTTAGAAAAGTAACTTTTGGCAACTCTCACGGCAATAAGCGTCGCGGTTATAGCTCCAAGTACTAGGAGTCCAAGCTGTATTGTGCTGATAGTTCCATTAAAATCTTCACATTCAGCAGCGATTAGTTTTTTCACGCCGCGGTTAAGGAGCTTCTTTCCTTCTTGAACGACATCGTTACTGCTATCACCACCAAGAGCCATCGTTARWGMRWCWBDYHCNNNGYNNTBYWCTKDHMYSWSDYYNNSNAKKTNTNDKGRNAYNNNCWSWTTGNSAMGKTCKYAKTKYWSYGMYMMTRGCAGGCTCTGCTCCAGCACCTGTGAAAGGTAAATAGTCTGTCCACGTTCGATCGTTCCAAAGAATATCCTTTAGGTTTTTAGGAGTTTCTCCGACGGCCGCATGTGCTGCGATACCTGCGTAACACTTTGCTCCGTGCTCTTGCGCTTTGCCAACCTGATTTCCAATGAAACTTGCAGTCATAACAGTTGCAGAAGTAAGCACGGCTGTAATCGCTTGGTATCCGACAAAGAAAGTTGCTGTTGCAGCTCCGATAATAGCAGCTTCTGCTCCGATTTTTGAAGGAACGTTTGCGTAGCCTGCACTTCCACCTGTGTTATAGGAATGCGATGAGCCCTCAATAGCTTTTTGCCATCCAGCATCATATCTACTCATAATTATTGTCCTCTTCTTGTCTTGTTAATTTTTTCTTGCTTCATCATCTGCCATGCAACTTCTTTGGCTTCTTCCTTTGTCATTTTTCTATTTGAAGGAAGAGCAAGCGTAGAACTTGCTTCACTTAATCTGTGTTGCTTTTTTGAAAGGCTTTTTGGCACATCACTTTTAATGCCTTCTTGCGCAGCTTCGATGTGTTTTAGCTGCCTGTTCATTACCTTTAGTGAATGGCTCACTTTATCAGCTTCTGATAAGAAATATTTATCCTTGATGTCTCCCGCAACGTTATAGGCAACAGTAGCTCCGATACGAAGTGTTACAAGAGCAAGCAGTGTGACAATAAATGGTGTTGCAAGGTCCATGTACCCTTCAAATCTTAGACACTGAGCGTTTGTGAATGGTGAAAGAATACTATCATCAAACCAGCTGCTGAATTTTTCGATTGCAGATTGGTCGAATTTACTCTTTATCTCATCTGGAAGACCTTCTGTGCTGAACCCTTTTGCAGCGAATGTGAAGTAATTGTCTTTTAAGTGTTTCACTATTCCATCATAACTTGTGAGATCTATTTCTTTAATGCCTTGAAGGTATTCGTCGTTTGAGACAACTTTTTCGATAAGTTTTTCAATGTCTTCTTTTGAGTGAGTGCTTGCATACCTTACAAGAACCTCTTTACAATTATCAGCTGTGATAGCGCCTTTTATTTCAGTTAAGCTTTTGTATAACTCTTTCCAGTAACCAGTAGTTACAAAAGATGCCCAATCTCTGCTTGAGTAAAACTTTGTGATGAGGCTTTCTGCATCACTAAAGAAAGTTTTTCTTGCAGCGTTCATAATAGCGCAGTTTTGTCCATGCTCGATTGCTCTTGTTGAAAGAGCTATAGCCGGTATCGCAACAAGTGTTTCAAGGCCTGTTGTTCTTGATGTCAGTACTTCTTTTGTTCCAACGCCTATAGCATTAAGAGCAATCCTTGCAGGCTTTATGACAAGCTGATTGGTCGCATGTGCTGTAAATTTTGTTGCGCTCCAAATCTTTGAAGCAGCACTTCCTATTAGAGAGCCTTGTGGCTTTGACTTGTCTTCTGGGATATCCCTTAAAAGGAGAGCCAGATGATCTTGTTTACCAATTTTGTATAAATCTGTGGACATGTTATATCCTTATTATTAATAATATAATAAAGATTATAACAAAGTAAAAGTTTAATGAGTAAGATTAAAATCTATACTATTATGTATAAAAATATTAGTATATCATTTATGTAAAAATTTAAATATTTAATTTAACAAAGACTTCCACTTTTCAAGCAAAGTGAGCCCCTGGATCGGGGTCAGGTGTACAAGATCACATTCCTTGAGCTCTTTTAAAATATTTTCTTTAATAGAGGTGTCCTCTTTAGAAAATAGAAGCATCTGATCTTGAGATCTTTTTAAAGATATTTTTTTACTTTTTTTGGGAGCTTGACCCTCCGGCGTCTGCTCAAGCTCCTTTAAAAGCTCTTCTGCTCTTTTAAGAACAGAATAGGGCAGTCCAGCAAGCTTTGCCACATGGATCCCATAGCTCTTATCAGCGCCGCCTCTTACAATCTTGCGCAAGAATACGATGCCTTTATCGGTCTCATCGACACTCACGTTATAATTAAGGGCCCCTTCAAAATCATCCTCAAGCTTTGTGAGCTCGAAATAGTGGGTCGCAAACAGTGTCCTTGCGCGAGAGGACGGGTTTGTAAGTAGATACTCTGCAACAGATGAGGCGATGGATATCCCATCATAGGTACTCGTTCCTCTTCCGATCTCATCAAGGATCACAAGAGATTTTCTCGTCGCATGACGCAAGATATTGGCTGTTTCTGTCATCTCCACCATAAACGTGGATTGACCACGCGAAAGATCATCATTTGCTCCAATACGGGAAAACACCTGATCGACAAGACCTATACGCGCCTCTTTTGCAGGGATATAACAACCCATTTGGGCCATAATAGAGAGAAGGCCAACTTGTCTTATGTAGGTGGATTTTCCGGCCATATTTGGGCCTGTTATGATAAATAGCTGTTTCTTTACGGTGTCCATATCGGTGTCATTCGGAATAAAGCCCGCTGCGATATCACTTGTCTCAATCACTGGATGGCGTCCATCTTTTATAAAAAGAGAGTCGCTATCATCGATCTTTGGACATGTGTATCCGCTCTTTTGTGCAAGATGGGTATAGCATAGGATGCAATCAAGGTTCGCAATCGCTTTTGAGATAGAGCGGATTTTCTTCTCAAAGGTAAGAGCAAAACTCTTTAGCTCTTCATAAATGCGAGATTCAATCGCAAGGATCTTTTCTTCCGCACCAAGGATTTTGTTCTCATAACCTCTGAGCTCTTCCGTAATATAACGCTCGTTGTTCACAAGGGTTTGCTTTTTATGGAAATAAGGAGGTGTGTTTTTCGATTGCAATCGAGATACTTCAATAAAATATCCAAAGGCTCTGTTGAAACCAACTTTTAGTGTTTTTATCCCAGTTTCTACTCTGAGTCTTTCTTGATATTTTAGTAAAAAATCCTCTGAGTGGGATTTGAGCTCTTTGAGCTCATCAAGCTCAGTATCTACTCCTTCTCTAATCAGATCCTTATCTTGGATTTTTATCGGCGGATCTTCAACAAGCGTCTTTTCGATTTTATCAGTAAGTTCGCGAACACAGAAAAGATTTTCCAAAACTTTTAGAAAAAGAGAACTGTTTAAACCCTGAAGAAGGGTTTTAATCGAAGGTAGTTTCTCAAGAGACTCTCTTAATGCAGCAAGATCCTTTGGAGTGCTTTGCTTTGCTCTTATTCTCATGATAAGACGCTCTACATCTTTAAATCCGCAANGCGACTCATTAAGTGCTGATGTGCAGTGGCCATCAAGCAAGTCTTTTGTAGCCTCTTGCCTTGCCTGAATCTTTTCTACATTAAAAAGAGGTCTTGCGATCCAAGATTTGAGTAGTCTGCCACCCATTGCAGTGAGAGTGTGATCCATTAAATGGAGCAATGTATATTGACCTTTTCCGAAGAGCTCTAAATTCTTCTGCGTCATCTGATCGATTTGCATGTAAGAGGAAATGCTATAGCTCTCAAGAGAAATGATATGAGAAACATCTTGGCAAAGATCTTCTTCAAAGTAGCAAAGAAGAGCACCTGCAGCAATAACAGCAGAAGTTTTTCCCTTAAGACCAAAGCCATCAAGGTTGTGAACAGAAAAATGATGCGTTAGGTAGTCATATGAGCCTCGATCATCAAAGCGCCAGTTATCGGTCTTTGTAATCCTAAGAGAGAGCTGAGACTTAATCTCCTCAAAAAAAGAAATTTCAGATTGATAAAACTTATCTGATATTAGGAGTTCCTTTGGAGAGAGTCTGAAAATTTCATCCCGGGCTTCTGCAAGAGTATTGAGCTCAAGAGTTTTGAATTCTCCAGTTGAGACATCTAGTGCAGAGAGTCCATAAAAAGCATTGAGCTTTGTGATCGATACAAAGTAGTTGTTCGTCTTGTCAGACAGAAGAGAAGGGTTATAAATAGCACCAGGGGAGAGTAGTCTCACGACATCTCTTTTTACGATCCCTTTGACCTCTTTTGGGTTTTCTATTTGCTCAGCAATAGCAACAAGATGTCCCTTGGTAATGAGCTTATCGATGTAATTTTCTACTGCATGGTAGGGAACTCCGCTCATAGGGATCCCTTGTCTCTTAGTGAGAGTGAGTCCCAAATCTCTTGCAAGGATCGCAGCATCCTCATAGAAAGCTTCGTAAAAATCCCCAAGACGAAAGAGCAAAACAGCCCCTTTTGATTTTTCTTTGCAGGCATTCCATTGCTGCATCATAGGAGTTGTTTTTACTGCCATAGCTTGTCTTTAATTTTGTTGATAAAACGTCTAAAGGGAGTGATGTGGTTCTTATGAACCTTGTTGTGAGAAATATCTTCATTCTCTTTTTGGATCATTTCTAAGGCTTCTTTTGCCTCTTCGATCCCTTTTGAAATCTGTAGGATCACACCGCTGCACCACCTTTGCGATTCTTCAATATCTTGTTGCAGTTGTTTTAGGTGGCTTAAAATTTCTTGTGGTGTTTTAGAAACTTTCCCGATGCACTCAAGTTCCGGAGACTTTTTTTGCATCTTGTAGGTTTCAATCATTTGCCTTAGTTCAAACACATCGATAAGTAGGGGAAGGAAAGTCTTTTTAAACTCTTCGCGAAGGCCACTTTGAGCAGTTGTTGGAATGATTTTTTTCTTAGAAGTCTGTTTTTCTGTTTTCAGAGATTTGATAGTGAAATTTGAAAAAAAAGAAGAATGCAGCTTGCTGTATGACTTTGCGTCTTTGTCATGGGTAAAATCGTTCTTTTTAGTCGCCTGACTCATCTTAACTAATATTTGTCACAGGTGATTACTATTTGCTAAATCCTAGCTAATTTTGTGTTTTTACTAAAGAGCTTTCTAAAATGTTTGGCGATCTAGTTAACGAGATCCAAAAGATTTGAGCAGTCAGTGTACTTTAAGATGCTAAAGTCTCCGATTTTTTGTTTTTGATCGCCAGAGTAGATCAAAAACCCATTTTCACATTTTTCACCTACAAGGTCTTTGAAAAATTTCAAGTTTTTTAGAAAATCCTTGTGGAAGGTTTTTGCTGTTTTGATCTCTATTGGCACAAGCTTACTTGCAGACTTGAAAATAAGGTCAACTTCGTGTCCGTGAGCATCTCTAAAGAAATAAAGCTTCGGGTCGAGGCCTTTGTTTAATCTCGATTTAATGATTTCAAGGACGACTAAATTTTCTACAAGATTTCCTTTTAAAGGATCTCTTGAAATTTGGCTTGGGTTTTCTATATCAAGAAGGTAAGTGGCAAGACCTACATCAGAAAAATAGAGTTTGGGTGATTTAATAACCCTTTTCCCGAAATTTTCAAAGTAAGGTTCYAGCTTGARAATGACAAAAGAAGCTTCTAATATTGAGATCCACTCCTTGATTGTTTTCGAGGAAACACCAACATCATTCGCAATGCCTTCATAGTTCAAAATCTGTCCGATTCTACCGGCACACATACGAACAAATTTTTGGAATTGCCCCAAGTTTTTTACTTGGATAAGTTGCCTAAGATCTCTTTCAAGGTACGTTTGGAAATAATTCCGATAAGCTTTAGAAGGGTTTAAGTTGTCAAAAAAGATCCTCGGATAACCTCCGTGATAAATGTATTCCTCAAGTGTAAGGTTGATACCGGCGAGCTCAAGCTCCCTGAGACTTAAGGGAAGAAGCTTTAAAAGAGCCGTTCTTCCTGCAAGTGATTGCGTTATAGCTTCAAAAAGCCCTAATTGATGGGAGCCTGTTAAAATAAACATTCCCTTTATATTTTTCTCATCGATGATTACTTGTATGTAGGATAGTAGTTCAGGAACCCTCTGGATTTCATCGAGTATTGCCCCTTCAGGATATTTTTCAAGAAAGCCTCGCGGATCTTTTCTAATGAATTCCTGTGTGTCTGGAGCTTCCAAATTTACATAGGGTTTGTTGGGAAAACAATTTTTCACAAGAGTCGTTTTTCCTGATTGCCTGGGGCCTGTTACCGTAACAACAGGATAGCTTCTAGCAAGGTCTTCGAGCTCTTCTGTGATAATTCTATGATACATGAGATTCCGGCTAATTTGAAGTTGAACTTCAGACTATCCGGAATTTACGCATAAGTCAACAAGGAAAACCCGGCTAATTTGAAGTTCAACTTCAAATTAGCCGGGTTTTGAAGCCTGGGGAAAGTGAATTGAAGGAGATTCAAGATCCTATGATGTTTATCGAGGAAATCTTAGAATCTTGATTAAGATTGCACATTTCAWATAATGTAGGCGGAATCAGGAGAAGTTTGCTTTGGGCATTTACACACAAGAAAGTCTAGAAACTCTAAGAACACGTATTGATCTTCCAGAAGTTTTAAACATGCATATTGATTTAAAGCGTTTTGGTAGCGCTTTTAAGGCTCTCTGTCCATTCCATGATGAAAAAACCCCTTCTTTTGTTGTACAAAGAGGAGATTCTCATTATCACTGTTTTGGTTGCGGCGCACATGGTGATGCGATCGCATTTTTAATGAGCCATTTGAAGATTAGCTTTGTTGATACTGTTGAAACGCTTGCTGAAAAGTTCGGTGTACGTCTTGACAAAATCGATCAAAAAGACGAAGTAAAAGGTCCTAGTAAATCGAAGCTAAAAGAAGTGCTTAACCAGGCAAAACGTTTTTATCATTTCTATTTGCTTTATACTGATGAAGGCCA
>NVUU01000048.1 GCA_002402025.1 Candidatus Aerophobota bacterium | reverse complement strand
CATTTGTTTAATATACCTCTTTCGAAGATTGAAGTTGTCGTGCATCCTCAAAGCCTCGTACATAGCTTTGTCGAATTTATTGATGGTTCACTGCTTGCACAGATCGCCGAGAATCAGATGGTCATTCCTATCCAATATGCAATGACCTATCCAGAAAGAAAAAAAGGCCTCGTAAAGCCTTTTGACTTTAACAAATTTAACAAATTTGAGTTTTTTCCAACTGATGATAAAAAATTTACTTGTCTCCCTCTTGCCTACTATGCAGCGAAAACTGGAGGGTCTATGCCCTGTTTTATGAACGCTGCGAATGAAGTCCTCGTAGAAAGATTTTTAAAAGGACAAATTTCTTGGCTTGAGATCGGGAAAAAATTGGAAAAACTATTGATTTCGCATACAATAGAAGATGGTTTAAAATTAGAGACTCTTACTCTTGTTGATAAGCAAGCAAGAGAAGAGGCTAAACTAGCATAGTAGGGATCTATTTATATGTTTTTTAATCTGCTGTATTTTGCACTTGCGCTATTCGGTCTGGGATTTTTGATATTCATTCACGAACTCGGCCACTACTTTATGGGTAAAAGAGTAGGAATGAAGATTGAAGTCTTTAGCATCGGGATGGGCAAGCCCATCAAACAATGGGTATGGCAAGGTGTTACCTGGCAACTTTGCTATCTGCCTTTCGGTGGATATGTAAAGTTTGCAGGAGATAAAGAGAGTGAGTGTGATAACACAGACAATGATTCATTCTATGGAAAAAAACCACTGGACCGCATAAAGGTTGCTCTCGCAGGTCCTCTTGTAAATATAGCTTTTGCTTTTCTTATCTTCTGTGTTCTCTGGTTTTCTGGAGGACGTCAGAAAAGCTTTTCTGAATTTACAAATGTCATAGGATATGTAGATCCTACATCTGAACTCTATCAAAAAGGTGTAAGACCTGGTGATCAGATAACAAAGTATGATGGCCATTCTTTTAATGGATTTAAAGATCTTATCCTAGCTTCTGTTCTTAAACGAAAATCTATGGAGATCCAAGGAAATAAAGTTGATTACTATACAGGAGAGACAACTCCATATCATTATACCCTGACTCCTTATCAGCATCCACGCTCGGCATCAAAAGATTTTAAGACGATTGGGGTTCTCGGATCTGGTAGGTTTTTATATTTTAACAAGCTTGAAGGGTTTACAGATAAAGAGGTGATCCAGGATGGTCCAATGAAGGGCTCTGGGATTGCTTACGGTGATCGTTTTGTTTGGTCAAATGGTGATGTTCTCTTTTCAATGGACCAGCTTGCTAAAGTCATAAACGAAGATACAGCGATGCTAACAGTAGATCGTGCTGGCAAAAGATTTTTTGCGACAGTCCCAAGGATAAAAATCGGAGATCTTCGCTTATCAAGCAAAGAATCTTTGGAGATGGAAGACTGGCAGTACGAAGCAAATCTAAAGGGCAAAGAGGTCTCTTTTATTCCTTACGCAATGAACTCAAACGGAGTGGTTGCAAAAAACCATCTCTTCCTTGGAAAAGATTCTAGAGAATACAGCGTTTACGATCTAGAAGATGCAAGAGCTGCAACAGAACCTTTGAGAAGAGGTGATAAGATCCTTGCTGTTGATAGCATTAAAGTTGCAAATACGTCTGAGCTTATGCATGCACTGCAAAATAAGCATGTAAAAATCATCGTTCAAAGAAAAGACCCAGGCGTTGTTTCTTGGAAGAATGAAAATGCTTACATGATGCACTCAATCGATCCAAAAAATTTAAGAGCGGCAAAAAATGCAATTCTATCAGGCTCCGATCAAAAGACCTTTGGCAATCTTCATATCCTAAATACTGTCACTCCAATAAGGCTAACAGATCTTCCTCTTTCTTCCGCGAAGAAAGGCTGGGCAGCAAAGGAGTATGAAGCAAGCATTGAAAGGATCAACGCTCTTCCAGATCTTGAAAAAAGAAATGAAGCATTGAGTGCCCTTAGAAAAGCTTCTCAAAGGCTGATGCTTGGAGTTCCTCTTGTAGATCTTAGCGTGCAGTATAATCCAAATCCCGTAGAGCTGTTCTCCTCTACTGTGAAAGAAACAGCAAGAACACTAACAGCTCTTGTTACAGGAAAACTCAATCCTAAATGGCTTTCTGGTCCGATTGGCATGGTGCAAGTTGTGCAAAGAGGCTGGGCAGAAGGCACTCATGAAGCTCTATTTTGGATGGCGATGATTTCCCTAAACCTTGGAATCTTTAACCTTYTTCCGTTGCCAGTACTTGATGGTGGCCATATTTGTTTCTCTCTTTATGAGAYGATCACAAGAAGAAAGCTTAAGCCAAAGGTGATGGAAAGGCTTATCATTCCATTTGTTGTACTTCTTATTGGGTTGTTTATCTTTGTGACATACCAAGATGTCATGAGACTATTTGGAAAGTTTTTCTAGAAATACATTTTCAAAGCTCCCATGTGTCTGTTGCGATCTTTTTGATRAACGTCTCGTCATGAGAGATTGCAAGAAGAGCCCCATCAAACTCAAGAAGCGCTTTTTCAAGTGCTTCTAGTGTTAGAAGATCGAGATGATTTGTGGGCTCATCAAGTAATAGAACATTTGGCTTCTCAAGGACAAGATTTAAAAGCATAAGTCGTTTTCTTTGGCCAACACTTAAGTTTGAAAAAGTTTTATGCAAGAGCTCTTCGCCACCAAGTGCTGCTTTATGAAGTTCCCTTCTAAGATCTTCTTCTGATAGCTGAAACTTATCTTCAAAATACATACTCGGTGTTTTATCCATGGGTAGCAACTCTACTTCCTGATCCAGATAGGAGAWTTTYGCMGAANKSWKTGANKAYGNCMMWKKTSYWKWWYWWKGCKSGMGCWTNTKWGCNRMRCRWTTKARYAAGGTTGTTTTCCCGGAGCCGTTTTTTCCTGTCAAAATGATGCGATCACCTTTGCTTAAAGTTTTAGAAATGTTCGAAAAAACAACAAGCTCTCCAAATGATTTGGAGATGTTGTCGCACTCGATGATACTTGCTACAGAGAGCTCTGCAGGAGAAAATCTTAAACCTTTGATGGTTTTTGGTTTTGGATGCTTAGGAGCTTTCTTCTCAAGGAGCTCAAGACGCACTTTTAAATCATTGACGTTGCGAGAAACCGCCTTTTGGTTCTTGTCAGCGCGTCTATCGTAAGCCATGATGTTATTGTCTTTCGGGGGAACAGGCTTTCCTTTTGCAAAAGTAATCGCTTTGATTTGCATCTTAAGGCTTTTTACTTCCTCCTTCTGCTCTTCATAAGCTTTAAGTTTGTTTTCAAGTTCTCTTTGTTTCTCTTTTAGGTAAAAGTCATAACTCCCTTGATAGGTATTTAGTTTCGCATCTGCAATATCGATTAAGCGGTTGCAGGTAGCATTTAGAAATGCCCTATCATGAGAAACAATCACAACAGCCCCTTTGCAACCTTTAAGAGTTTCTTTAAGCCATTGGATCATCTCTTTATCAAGATGGTTTGTGGGCTCATCAAGAAGTAGCAGATCAGGGCCTTTAATCAGGGCTTTTGCAAGTGCTATCCGTAGTCTTTGGCCGCTACTTAAATCAGATATTCTTTTATCAAGATCTAGTGCATCAAGTTTTAGCCCATGGAGTAATTTTTCAAGAGGGGGCCTATCATAGCCTCCGAGTTTTTCATACTCTTCGTGAAGCTTTTCCCATTCAGCTAAGCGATTTTCATTTTCGAGGCATTCCGCCATCTTTTTTTCAAGTAAAGAGAGAGAAGCGTCTTCCATATACTCTCGTGCTGAAATACCCTCATCCTCCAAGATAACTTCTTGGGGAAGATATCCGATACGCAGATCAGGCGCTCTATATGAGTTGCACCGTGATGGATCGCAAGATCCTACAAGGATGTTAAGAAGGGTTGTTTTCCCGCAGCCATTTTTGCCAACAAGAGCAAATGACTCTCCTTCATTGATCGAAAGAGAAATATCCTCAAATAGAGTACGGGTATCAAAAGATTTATATACATGCGTGTATTGTAATAGGAGTTTAGACATAAGCTTTACCAAGGTTAAATTTAAAAAAACTGGGATAAAACTTATTTTCTCATTGGTAGAGCTCTCCTTTTAAGATACCCTCATAATAACACATATTAATTTTTTGTGCAATTCACGAGGGATCTGTCTGATAATTAATGGCTAGTAGAAGTGGTTTCAAGTCTCATCATGACATGAGGTGTGGGATTGAAAGAGGGGATGAACTCTTCTTTTTGAGAGAAGCCCGCTTTCTCATAGACGTGGATGGCCCTTTTATTCGATACGGCAGGATCGATTAAAACAAAGTCTACATCTCTACTTTGTATAAACTCTTTGATCATCTGCGTGCCAAGACCTTTCCCAAGGAGATTTTCTTCCCCAATCAAAAGATCAAGAGTCATGGTTTTTTTGCCCTCAATGAACCACTTATCGTAAGGATCATCAGGACTGTGGGGACCATCAATAGGAGAGGTCATAATAAAGCCAAAAGGTTTCCCGTCACAAAACGCAACGAAGTGTTTAAAGCTGTAGTCATCATTACGATCGATACCATTTACAAAGAGTTCTAAATTCTTAAGAGTATTTTTTAAACCATCGCCATAGAAGTAAGGCTTTATATGGTCCTTTGCAAGCCATGTATGGATGAGTGCTTCATGGGATTTATTTGCTTCTGTGAAGGTGAGATTTTCTTTAGACATACAATTACCTGTTAATGTGAATAGAGCCGCTGCTAAGTATAAGAAGGGTTTCATATTTATGCCTAGATAAAAAAGGCCATCTAATAATAGATGGCCTTTATATACAAACATAAAGTTGATAGCTAAAGTATCTTAGTCTTTTTTCTCATCGTCTAAGATCTCAACTTCAGCATCTTCGATATTGTCTTCTTTTCTAGAAGATGCATTAGCAGTTTGCTCGCTGGCTGACGTAGGACCTGCATTAGGAGCTCCCTTTGCGCCTTTCTGCATGCTTTCACCGATCTTTTGGATCGTTGTGTTTAGATCATCAATCGCTGATCTAATCACGGCGTTATCATTGCCAGATTTAGCGTTTTTAAGAGCTTCGATCTTGCCCTGGATCTCAGTTGCTATATTTCCTGGGATCTTATCTTTAAAGTCATTGAGAGCTTTTTCAGATCTAAAGAGAAGAGCGTCTGCTTCGTTCTTTGTATCAACAGATTCTTTCATCTTGTCATCTTCTTCTTTATGATCTTCTGCATCTTTTACCATGCGTGTGATCTCATCATCAGTAAGACCTGATTTTGCTTCAATTTTAATCTTTTGCTCTTTACCAGAACCAAGATCTTTCGCAGATACATGCAAAATACCATCCGCATCGATATCAAAAGCTACCTCAATTTGAGGAGCGCCTCTTGGTGCTGGAGGGATCTCTGTAAGATCAAAACGGCCCACTTCTTTGTTGTGACTTGCCATTTTTCTCTCACCCTGTAGAACGACGATCGTTACAGCTGACTGGTTGTCTGCAGCTGTTGAGAAAACTTGTTTCTTCTGCGTTGGGATCGTTGTGTTTCTTTCTACAAGAGGTGTAAGAACGCCACCAAGCGTTTCAATCCCAAGTGTTAGAGGAATCACATCGAGCAGTAGAACGTCTTTTACATCTCCCGAAAGAACTCCGCCCTGGATCGCAGCACCAGTTGCTACAACCTCATCAGGGTTCACCCCTTTATGCGGCTCTCTTCCGAAGATCTCTTCTACTTTTGCTTGAACAATCGGCATTCTTGACATACCGCCAACAAGGATCACATCCTGGATTTGTTCCTTTGAAAGGCCTGCATCTTTCAGTGCTTTCTCACATGGCTCTACTGTTCTTTCAACAAGATCTGCAATAAGGGACTCAAGCTTTGCTCTTGTAAGCGTTAGCTGCAAGTGCTTTGGTCCTGTTGCATCCATTGTAATGAACGGCTGGTTGATCTCTGTTTGTGTTGTTCCAGAAAGTTCGATCTTTGCTTTTTCTGCAGCATCTCTAAGTCTTTGAAGAGCCATCTTATCTTGCGCAAGATCAATGCTATTGTCTTTTTTGAACTCTTCTAGGATCCAGTTGATAATCGCATTATCAAAGTCATCTCCACCAAGGTGAGTATCACCATTTGTTGCAAGAACTTCAAATACACCATCACCGATCTCAAGAACGGAAATATCAAATGTACCACCACCAAGATCAAAAACTGCGATTTTCTTGTCGCCTTTTTTATCAAGACCATAAGCAAGTGCCGCGGCAGTTGGTTCTGGAATAATACGCTTTACATCAAGACCTGCGATCTTTCCAGCGTCTTTTGTAGATTGTCTTTGTGAATCGTTAAAGTAAGCAGGAACCGTAATCACAGCACCTGTAACTTTTTCCCCAAGATACTCTTCTGCTGTTTCCTTCATCTTCATAAGGATTTGAGCACCGACTTCTTCTGGTGAAATCGTTTTATCTTCTACTTCGAAGACAACATCACCATTTTGGTTGGCTTTTACGTTGTAAGGAACAGTCTTTGTTTCAGATTCAACTTCTTGGAACTTTCTTCCGATAAAACGCTTTGTTGAAGAAAGTGTTTTCTCAGGGTTTGTTACCGCTTGTCTTTTCGCAGGGATACCAACAAGTCTTTCTTTTCCTTTGTAAGCTACAACAGAAGGTGTTGTTCTAGTTCCTTCTGCGTTCGCGATTACCTTAGCAACTCCCCCTTCCATTACAGAAACGCAGGAGTTTGTTGTTCCAAGGTCGATCCCGATAATTCTTCCTTTATCTTTTTTCTCAGCCATCTTTAGACTCCTTTTCTTTAGTGTTTGTACTTTCTTGATTTTTTTCTTCTTCTGGAGATTCTTTTTTAGGCGCTTTTGCGACCTTTACGCGAGCAGCTCTCAGCGTTCTATCTCCAGAGTTATAACCTTTTACGAAGACCTCAAGTATTGTGCCTTCTTTATGTTCTGTTGTTTCGACAGCTTCTACAGCTTCATGAAGGTGCGGGTCAAACTGGCATCCATCAGCATCGAAGGGTTTTACGCCATGTTGCGTAAGTACATCTTTAAACTGGCCAAGGATCATCTCAAAACCCATAGCCCAGTTGCGAGTTTCCTCAGACATCTGATCTTTGAACCCAAGTGCCTTCTCTAGGCTGTCAAGTGGATCTATAAAGTCTGTAATAACGCTGTCTACTGCAAACTTCGTCATATCTTGACGCTCTTTTTGCATCCTCTTTCTTGTGTTTTCAAGCTCTGCCAAACTTCTTAAGTATTTGTCGCGATTCTCATGAAGCTCTTTTTCTAAGTTTTCGTGCTTCTTGTCTTCATTGAAAATCTCTGCTTCTTTAGAGGTGTCCTCAGTGTCATCTGGGGCTTTCTTATCTTCCATTTTTATTCCTTTCATTTAACGAGGTTTGGACCGATCGTCGAGTAGTAAATTTTCAGTTCTTTTCAAATGCGAAGGAGAATTTTTATAATCCAAGGCATTTGACTTAGGCATTCTGTAGCTAATCTGGTGCTTAAAGAGCAGACTGTTTAGCGTGTCGCTAAGTGTTTTTGAAGTGGTCTTCAAAATTTCAAAAAGTTTCCTATAAGGGATTCTTGTAGGACCGAGTATGCCGATGGCTCCTACAGGTTTTTGCCTAATATGATAGGGGACCATGATAATTGCGCACTCGCTATTTTCTGAAACATAATTTTCAAGATCGTCACCGATCCAGAATTTCAAATGATTCTCTTTGCAAACTTCATCGCAAAGCTTGTGCATGAGGTTGGGGTTTTCAAAGATAGAGAGTCCATTTGCAAGAGACTCTGCTTCTCTAAATTCAAAGTAATTGAGAAGTTTTGAAAATCCTGTCTTATAGAGATCGTCTTGGATGAATGTTGCATGACCGACAATATGCCTTAACATGAGCTCATTATAAAAATGCTCTGCAAGCTTTAGCTCGTCTTCATCAAGCTCTGGTTTATCAAGACCTGTCATTCTAAAATGAAAATAGATTTCGATACGCTTTAGGCAAAAATTGCTCAGTTTCATATCGGTGTAAAGCACTTCTGTATGTACCATTCCAAAACTTGTTAGCATGATGGCAAGCGCTCTTCCACCTTCAAGGGAAAGAAGTTTGACACTTGTGATAAAATCTTGATCAAATCTTGGAGATGTGATGAAAGCTGCACAATCTGTTGAATCAGAGATAAGGTTCACAACCTTATTTAAGTAACCTATGACTTCCTTATCTTTGAACTGCAGATCTGACTCGATAGCTTTTTTTCGAGCTTTGCTAAGCGTGTCTTTGCTTTCTGTCTGCTTGGCATAGTACTTATAGGCAAGATCTGTTGGGATCCTTCCTCCAGAAGAATGCTGCTGCTCTAGGTATCCACTCTCTTCTAGTTTAGAGAAGTAGTTACGGATGGTGGCAGAGCTTAAGTGTCCAAATCCTGAGTCTTTCAGGGTGTTGGATCCGATAGGCTTTCCTGTCTTAATGTATAAGTCCGTGATGCCGAGTAAGATACTAGTCTCTCTTTGCTGCTTTTTAGAACCGCTACTAACCATAATTGGCACTCAACTTATTTATTTGCTAATTTCTAGCTCAATTATAGCAAAGGAGCTATGGGAGTGCAACATTTTTAGCACTTAAAGTACAAGATTGCTGAATTTGTCAAAAAATGATTAGTAAGTTGTTTGTTTAAAATAGTWTATGAATTGTCTCGTTTTGCCATAAATGTTATACTGCAAGTTAAATTCAAGGGGATTTTACATGACGACGATCGAAGATATCATAAAAGCTCCAGATAGCCTTTACTCAGATGGGCTGGTATTCGCTCCTTCCTACTACAGGGATAGGATCGATGAGTCAAGATACTCTGAAATTGTTACAGATGCCTCACGAAAAAGTGCCTTTTACTCTGAGTTTGCCCTAGATCTTGCCAAAAGAGTTGCAACTATCGCAATCGTTGTGATCCCTTGTATTGCGGTTGTTGGGAGTGGTGGCGTTCTTCCCCTTATAGGAAGCGGGGTTCTTGGGGCCCTTATCTCATCTGCGAGTGAGCAAGAAAAGAGGCCTTTTCATACGATCGAGATCCTCAATCTAAAAGCTGATTTATTCGCTTGTATGGAGGGCAAAGACAAGGCCCACTATTTCTCTCGAGAAATCCTTGTAAATGCGGCTCTTAAAATCGTCTATCTTGGCCTTATAACCTATACCTATCCCACATTTTTTGCCTCTTTTGGCCTGTTTTCTATTGGAATGGGCTATGGAAATGAGCTACTTGCGTTTCTTGATGCAGGAATGGAGGAGTATTTCRGACGGGTGAGGCTCCCGGAGCTCGAAGCAGAGATCCAATCTCTAAGCTGATTTCATAAGTATCTAAAAAACAGCAGTTTATATCTTATTCTGTAATAATAAGTCACTTGCGTATAAGAATTTGCTTTATATTCAAAAAAGTGTTACTATAGATGTGGGGACCAATGGCTATGTCTCTTTTTAACCCAATATAGGAATATGTATGTCAACACAAGCAGTAACAGAAGGATTAGCGTTTCCGGTAGACCCTAGAGTGGAAGTAGATTCTGATAAAGATGATACCTTAGGACGAAAAAATGCGATAGCTTCAGTGGCTACAGCAGCTTTAGATAAGTCAGCACCAAGAGCGGCTCCAGAGAAATCAATGTTTTCAACATTCAGTGAATCATTCACTTGGGGAGTCAGTAGTGTTGTAAAATCTTTTAGTTCAGTATTCAAAAAAGAGTTTCCTTTTGATAAATTAATAACAAGAGCTGAGCAGTTATTCAAGGATCGTAAGTCTATTCAGGCAGAGAGACTTGTAGATAAAGATCTTAAGGGATTTTGCAAAGATCATTTAAAAGGTCCGTATGTGAATGATGCGAGCTCACAGGCTCTTTTTCAAAAGCTTAGAAAAGTTATTTTGGATATCGAATACAGAACTTCCCCCGAAGAGATTCTTAAAGTAAAGACTGAGTTATGCCACAGAGTTGTTCAAAATTTTACTGAGATGCAAGAAGAGATTCTAACACGTGCTTCAAGAGACTTTCAAAAACCTGATTTCATGACTAAATTTGGCATTGCGGAAGGAGATTCAATCGCATCTATCGAGCTTCTTGGGGATGAAACACACAATCATGGAAGGATCCCAGCACGCATACGTTTTGCGAGCGGGGCAGAAGTCATCTATAAACCAAGATCTATGCACGTAGAACATACCTTATATAATAGTGAAAGTGGAGTCTGTACAGGAGCCGGCCTTGGTTCATACCACGTGATGTGCGAAGACGATGAACTTGGAGAATATGGTTACTCTGAATTTTTACATAATACTGAAGAAGCTAATACGTTTTCAACGCCCGAAGAGCTTTCTGAATACTACCAAAAACTTTCAAAACTAGAGTCGATTGCACAAGAGCTTGGCATCACTGATCTWCACTTAATGAATGTTATTGTTAAGGATAAGATACCGTATATTATCGATGCAGAAGTTTACTTAAATCCTACTCAAATAGATCTGCCATTTCAAACATCTCTCTTTTGTCAAAAATTTGGAGTTGCCTTTAATTTTGACTTGGGCATGCCAGATGGTTCGACCAGAGGAAATAATCGTTTATGGTTTACTAAAGAGCTTGGAAGTAAATTTAAATACCCCAAAAGAAATCTTACAGAAGAAGAATTAAAAAAAGCAGGTGTAGATTTTACTGATATTCGAACTTTAACAAGTTTAACTGAGGCAGAACAAGAGATCTGCAAAAATGCAAAGAGTAGTCTTGCAGAAAGGCCTGGAAGATTTGTTCCTGTCTCAACGAAGGTCTTAAAAGACTCTCTTAATTACATAAACCCGCACTCAAAAAAATCTATAAGTGATTTCATTGTGAGTCAGATCAAGCCGGACCTTGCTCTATATGGTTTTAAAATTATAGTGCCGCATGAGCATTTTGCAGAACTTTTAGAAGAAGACTATTTGAATCATGACGTTCCGACATTTACCTTTGACTCAAGAAGAAACGTTGTGCTTTGTAAGGGTCAAGTTATTGCAGGGATACCAAGAAAATAGATTCCTTAGCGATTAGGAAGGACCTACTTGTTGCGTATCAGCCCACGCGCGAGCTATATTTAGCACGGTAGTTGTGAAGTTTCTACTACATTGTCCCAATTTCTTAGCTTGTTCATCTTGATTGATCCTCTCCTTAAGAGAGGCGAATAATTTTACACACATAGCATTTATAAGAGCATCTTTCGGGGTTCCCTGATTTTGCAAGATAACGAGGTCGTTGATGTTTGTATTATCAACAACGGTTTGTAGGTGTCTCGAGGCATCTAGTTTTGTTAACATATTCTCTCCCGTGTAAAGGGAATACTATGCCATAAATTTCACTAATTTTCAATTTCTTAAATAACTCTTATTATATATAAAATAATTATAATTATAAATTATTGCGATTTAGTATTGATTGATCTCTCTCTTGTATAGAAAAGAAGAATGAAAATAGCGAGATTTGTCACGAAGGATAACATCGGGATCGTAATATATCCGAGGCCTGCATCCAAGATTGCCGAGCAGCTAATTAAGGATGAGCAGAGATGCAGTGAAGTAAACCCCTTAATATGCTGGATCGCGAGATGGTACAGGCTAAAAAATAGTCCAAATGCTGGAAATGCGATCGCGTAAGCAAACACATCGTAGACCTGTCTGAAGAAAGCTACCCCGAGGATGATCACAAGAGGGTAGAGGCAGATCCTTTGATACCAGCAAAGCGTGCAGGGATAGTAGTGTCTGATCTCGCTGTAGTAGATGCTCCCTATAAATGCAAGAGTACTAAGTAGCCAGGCAATATAGAGGCAGATCTTCTGTGTTCTCATCAGCGATTATTAAGCTCTTTTTTAATGAGTTTTTCCACCTGCTTGTAGTCAGGTCTTATAAGCTGTATCCCATTCACGTAGATCGTAGGTGCTTTGGTTACACCACCCATAATAGCTTTTGCATAGGCGGTATTTTCGGAAGCCTTTTGGATAAARCTTYYTTTCTGCACACATGAGTTGAACGCTAGCTCATTAATATCAAGATTTAAGCTTGAGATAAGGCGCAGCATTTCCTCTTCAAGTTCCTGATCTGTGAGAGCAAAAGGCAAGTTCTCATAATATTTGTTGAGCACCTTAAAAAAGTCAGGCGTTGACTGCTGGTTTATACAAAATAAAATCCTCATCACCGTTTTTGAGTGAGGCTCACCACCGACGAGAAAAATGGTGTATTTTACTTTATGTGTATCAATAAATTCTTTCTTGAGTTTTTGGTAGTAGAGCTTATGGAATACAACGCAGTTATTACATCTTGGGTCTTCAAAGACAACAACATGAACAGGAGCTGCAGGATCTCCAATGGTTGGTTCTGCTACAGTCAACAAAGGGATCGGTGCATTATAGTTGTCACTATCGTGGAAATAAAAAAANCCAATGGCTCCGATGACAAGGATCGCAATGGTTAAGATGAACAATAACCGGGTTTTTGAATGCACAACAATTCCTTGGAAAGAGTGAATTAYATTCTTTTTATGCTAAATGGTGATTTGTATCTAGTCTAAATCAAAAGAGAGATCATCATCGATGCTAGGATCAATAATGTTAATGTCATCTGCTACAAGAGGAAGAATATCTACAATTGATGGTGACCATCCAATGCCTTTTGAGTAAACCATTTTCGAGGCAATATAACAGGCTATGATTGCATTTTGATGCGTATCGGGAATGTTATTCAAAATGTGTTCTTTATAGTTCTCTCTTATAAACGTGGGGCAGTAGTTTAACAAACATTTCATGAGCGGATTTGATTCGTCATGAGAGAGTTCTTGGGTTTCTAAATAATCGAGAAGCTCATAGGTATATGTGTTGATTTTCTCAGAGATCCGTTCGGAGATATCTGTTAAATAGTCTCCTGTTTCAGCAAAAGTTCTTAAAAGAAGCATAGCTTCATCACGCGCTCTTTGCTTGATGATATGCTGAAATTCATCAACAAGAGTTTTCTTGTTTTTTAAAAAATCTACATCGGGCACGGT
>NVUU01000047.1 GCA_002402025.1 Candidatus Aerophobota bacterium | reverse complement strand
GCGTGGATTACACTGCCAGGTTATAGCAGAGAGAATTAGTTATTGATCGTCAGAGCTTCGTCAACGAGCGCCTGCTGCTGCTTGTTGTGAAGGCCACAATAATGGCGTCCTTCATCCCCTTAAAGAAAGGAACGACCTCAAGTTTTGCTAGATATTTAAGTGAAAGTCCAAAGACGATAAAGATCTGAAGCAAACATGCTAAGTAGTTGCAAAGCAGGATCCAAACAAGAGGCATGATCACTTTTAAGCCTATTGATGATACAGCTGCAGCCATTAGGGCAAAGACCCCATATGGCGCAAGTTTCATGATCACGTGAGTGAGTGAGAACATAACTTCGCTGATAGACTCTATTACTTGTAATACCGGTTTTGCCTTTTCACCTGTTAAGATAATTGCAACCGCAAATAGCATACCAAATAGAATGATCTGCAGAACATTACCTTCTGCAAAAGCTGCGATAGGGTTCGATGGCACGATAGAGAATAAGAACTCTACAACGCTTAGATCTTTAGATTTTGCAAGACTAGTTTGAGAGCATGTAAGGTCAAGTCCTGCACCCGGTTTAAATAGATAGGCTAACATAATACCGAAAGCAATGGCGATGAGTGTTGTTACTACATAGTAACCTATTGTCTTAAAGCCAATGCGACTAAGTTTTTTTGGATCATGTATATGACAGACGCCAGCTACCATAGAGGAAAATATAATGATTCCAACAAGCATCTTAAGAAGGTCAATAAACGCCTTACCGAGCAAACCTAAATAATAATTGCATTCACCCTTGATTTGCAAAAAGTGACTTTTCGAACCAAATAATGGGGCAAATACTTCTATGTTACTTAAGAATAGACCAACTGCAACACCTGCGACGAGTCCAATAATTATTTTTACCCACGGCTTCATATTCTTGCCTCTCTTCTAATTTAATTCGTTAACTTCAAAGTAGATGCTAGTAAATCGTTATAATTTTTCGTTTCGTACTCTACTTTGAAAACTATCTGCAAAAAGCAAACTGGAAGTTCGTAACTTCTTTCAGTATCAAGTTTCACATAATCTTTTTCAGTGCACAGAACAAATTCAGCTCCTTCTGCCTTGCTTTTCGCTATAAAATCTTCTAGGGCTTTCTCTTCTAGTTTCTTATGATCGCAAAGCACCTTATTTTCTACTACATGTAGATGCAGGCTGCTTAGCATCTCAAAAAACTGACCTGGATCACCAAGTCCGCAAAATGCTCCTACTTTTTTCCTATGCAAGGCTTCTATACTATAGCTCTTTTGTCCACACACTCCTGTTGCTTGCTTCTTGCCCCCCATAATTTTTGCTGGGGTAAATTTTTTAAGTTCTTGAAAAAGCAGATCATACTGCTTTTTACTCTCTACGTTTGTCACGCATATATAGTCTGCCCTACTAAGAGCTTTTGGCGACTCTCTTAAATAACCTCTTGGAAGGAAGTATCCTTTCCCAAAGGGATCTTTTGCATTAACAAGAGCTATAAGCACTTGTTTTTTTAAAGACCTCGACTGCATTCCATCGTCTAAAATCGCGATCTCAGCTCCTCTTCTAATAGCAGCATCGATAGCAAGCTTTCTATTCCGGCTTACAAGAACAAGTGTCTTTGGCATTTTTCTTTGCAGAAGGAAGGCTTCATCACCGCAGTAGTTTGCATCTACAGGACGGAGAACATTTTTCCGACTTGCGCCAAGGCTTCTATAACCTCTTGAAATCACCGCTGTATTTTCTAGTGCGAGATCATTTACAAGCATCTCTACAAAAGGTGTTTTTCCAACGCCTCCTGCAACGATATTCCCCACGCATACTGTGGGAAGTTTCGCTTCTTTTTCTTTTAAAATCCTGCATGAGTAGAGCAGGTTTTTAAAAGAGACGATCACTCTAAAAAGAAGGCTCACTATATAGAGCACTCCTCTTATACTTTTTGCGAAAAAACAAACTTTTTTTGCTTCTATGATTCTCACGATGAACATTTCTATGTTCATCCCCTGCTTAAACTTAACAAAAGAAGGAAAAATCACAGATGAGCCTTCACTCGAGGTTGGCTGTGTAAAGGAGGCTCTATACTCTTTGTCAACGAAAGATCAAAAAGTTGTTTTTCTACCATTTCAATAATCATATGAATCGCTGCCATATGAACTTCTTGGATACGATCCGAGTATTTAAATCCTTCAACGATCCATTCAAGATCGGAAAGACCCTTAATACATCCGCCTGTTTTTCCAAGAAAGGCAATGGTATTTATTTTTTTCTTTTTAGCTGCTAAGACCGCTTTGTGGAGATTTTTAGAATTGCCACTTGTCGTAAGAACAATTAAGATGTCTCCAGGTCTTGCTAAAGCTTCTACTGATCTTACAAACACCTCATCAAAGCCTGTGTCATTAGCAACACAGCTCATGTGACCAGGATCTGAAAGTGCTACAGCAGCAAGGGCTGCTCTTTTTTCGCGGTAATATCCTGTGAGCTCTTCTGCGAAATGCATCGCATCGCAAAGAGACCCACCGTTACCCGCAATTAAGAGTTTACCACCTTCTTTGTAGCATGAGGTAATCAGCAGTGTTGCGCTTTCAATAAAAGAAACCGATCTATCTTCGAGTAGTAGCTTTGCAGCTTTTACAGCATCCTTTGCGGAATGTAAGATGGCTTCTTTCATGTCAGCACCCATTAGTAATTTTCAAACACAGTAGTAAAAACGCAGTATTAAGGCTGGCTTCCGACGGAGTGTATAGAATAAAGAAAAAAAAATCTAGTAATATTAAGAAATGTGCTTTGGTTTTGAGCACACCAATGCACTTTAAAAAGATAAAAAATTAGAAAGGGCTCTCATTTAATTCCATTGTGTTATCTGGGATTCATCTTGCCATAAAACCCACCTATGATAACAATACGGCCGCACTGAATATGTAGGTTTTTTTTATGGCGACCATAGGGATTGTTGGGGCGACAGGACTTGTCGGAGAAGAGCTTCTGAAAATCATTAATTATTCTCAGATTCCCTTTGAGAAAATCTTTTTATTTAACTCACAAAAAAAGCTATGTGATCCCATTTTATTGAAAGGAAAATGGCATCCCATAACCGCTGTTTCTTTAGAAACCTTGGAACTCTGTGATGTTGTGTTCTTTCTTGCAGGATCAGAAATTTCAAAAGATTACATCCCTCACCTACAAAGACCTACTGTGATTGATCTTTCTAGTGCCTTTCGGACACATAAAGCCGTTCCTCTTATCATCCCAGAAATCAATGGTCATCTTCTTGAAACAAGACCAAGGGTAATCGCCTCGCCTAATTGCACAACCTCTATTATGCTTATGGCTCTTTATCCTCTGCACAAAAGGTATAAACTAAAACGTATCTGCGCAAGCACGTACCAAGCAGCAAGTGGAGGTGGCAGAAAGCTTCTTGGCTCTCTTCTTGAAGAGACGAAACGCTATGCTCTGAAAAGAAGCGCATCTCTTTCCTCTCTCTCTTATGCATTCAACCTCTATCCTCATCCAGCAAGCATCGAAAATTGCCAAGACAATCTCGAAGAAACAAAAATGATCTTTGAGACAAGAAAGATCCTTGAAGACCCGACTTTGTCTATCTCTTGCCAATGCATAAGAGTTCCCACATTACGCGTTCATGGCATCTCGCTACATGTGGATTTTGAAGATCCTCTTACAGAAGAAGAGGCTTTCAAGGAATTGCGCGCCTTTCCAGGGATTGAAATTTATGCCCAGCCCAAAATGCAACTCAGTTCTCACGAGGCTATTGAAAACCAAAAAATCCTATGTTCTAGGATACGAATAGACCCTGTTGACCCCACAAGACTATCGCTCTGGGTTGTTGGAGACCAGCTCCTAAAAGGAGCTGCGCTTAACGCCTTTCAGATTTTGGAATACCTTATCGGCAGCAGTCTTATCTTAATCTAATACTAACTGTCTTTAAAACGCAGAGGCGCAGATTTAACTTAGAAAAACACATCATTTTAGATCTAACAGCAGATAATCACATGAAGAGGAAACTCTTTTTTATTTTATTGACGATTCCATCAATATTTTTTACAAACAAATATAAACTAACTGGTTACAAAAAGAATTAGTCCATTTTTGCATCTAGAGTAACTGTCATTTTTTCTTTGGTGATGATGTGGGGGAAAGAAACTCTTATATGCTTAAGAGCAATAGAACTCTTTTGTTTTGAAGAGCCGTATTTACTATCACCAATAACAGGGTGACCAAGGTGCGAGAGTTGCACTCTTATCTGATGATACCTACCTGTGATGAGTTTTATCTCAAGAAAAGCTCTATTCCCTTCTTGTCTAAGAACCCTGTAGGTGAGTTCTGCCTTTTTAGCTTCTTTAGAGGCTTGCTTATAAACAACCGATCTGTGGGGTTTTTTCACAAGGTAGTTGATCAGACGTGAAGAACTTTTTGCAAGAACTCCCTCTACCTCTGCCTGGTAAAGTTTCTCAACAAGTCCGTTTCTTAAATGCTCTTGCATACGAGAGAGAGCTTTTGATGTTTTTGCAAAGATCACAATACCGCTTACTTCTTTATCAAGCCTATGTACAGCATGTAGGTAGACATTCCCCTCTTTCTTATCTCTTTTCTTGATAAAAGCTTTCAGCTTCGTTTCTAAAGCTTTTTTGTGATCAAGAGATACTTGAGTAGGAAGGCCTGCTGGTTTGTCCACAATAATAAGGTGATTATCTTCAAAGAGAATGATCATAGCGCTAATCCTCTTTGACGAACGGCTTCGTAAATCGCAAGTGTTGCACTTGCTGCAACATTTAATGAGTCTGCGATCCCGAACATAGGGATTTTCACTTTGATCTCAGAGCGCTTTAGTATCTCATCAGAAAGGCCAAGCTGCTCTGTTCCCATAGCAATAGCTATCGGTCCTTTTAGATCTACTTCAGTAAACAGACTATCTGTATGAGGAGTTGTCGCAACAAGCTTTACCTTATGCTTTTCTAAAAAGCTAAAAGCATCAGAGGAGCTGCATTCAAGAATAGGGACGCTAAAGAGCGTTCCAATACTTGCTCTTACAACATTTGGATTAAAGACATCTGTCTTTTTATCTGTAAGGATCACTCCATGAACGCCGGCGGCATCTGAAGAGCGCAAGATCGAGCCAAGGTTCCCAGGCTTCTCTATAGACTCTGCTATAAGCAGTAGAAGAGGCTCATCTTTAGCAGAGCTTAGGACCTTCTTCTCGAAGGAAGAAAGAGTCTCCCCTATAATAGGGGCGATGGCAAGGAGACCATCCGGCCTATCTCTATAGGAGATTTTTTCAAAGAGATAATCAGGCAGCTCGTAGAGCATAGCTGTTTTACCGCACTTTTCTAAAAGGGCTTCTTCATTCACTCCAAGAAAATGCTCTCTTGAGAAAAACACGCTTTCAATAGGGTATCCAAAATGAATCGCTCTTGAGAGCTCTCTAAAACCTTCGATTAAAAACTTTTTCGTCTTATCTCTTGCTCTTTTGTCTCTTAGCTTAATGATCTGTTTAATCTTAGGATTCTGATGGGAGGTCAAGACCTCTATCGGCGTCATGTTATCCATACACAAGCCTCACAAAGGCACCAGATGAAAGAGCAAGCTTTGTATCATTCTCAAGAAGCATCTCATCTGCTTCATAGTTTGGGGCTTTTCCAAAAACTTGCCTTGCTACATTTTTTAGCACCATCGGTGTGAACCCCGGAGTGTGACATGTAAGTAGCAAGAAAAGAGGATCTTTTGCAAGAAGCTCTTTACAGAGTTTTAAAAGCTCCATCATGTGCTCTTCTATCACAAAAAGCTCGTTCTTTGTGCCCCTACCAAAAGTTGGAGGATCAAGTAAAATGGCATCGTATTTCGATCCCCTTCTAATCTCTCTTTTTAAGAATTTGAGTACATCATCAATGATGTACCTTATAGGAGCATCTGTAAGGTTAGAGAGTTTTGCGTTTTCTTTTGCCCAAGCAACAGCTTTTTTAGATGCATCAAGGTGTGTGACATGCGCCCCATGCTTTGCAAGATAAAGTGATGCAAGACCTGTATAGGCAAAAAGATTTAAAACTTTTGGATTTTCCTTCTTTGYWAWMWKARWRSKYAWKRRWSRMWAMTKAGMWYTRTKYTSYSRMAARMMWSMTNAAATSTMMMRRWWYYSWTKGMRWKWKTTTYARWSTMWTKWYRWCSATYYWTWKWRSSSRMRAWYTKRKTAWWTWTYTTMGAAAATTCCAGCCTTCTTTTTTTTCTCTTGTGAATGTTGCAGAGACATCTTTCCAAAGAGAAGGATTGCTTTTTTCCCATACGGCTTGATAACAGGGACGCACAAGCGTTACATCTTGAAATTTTTCAAGGCGTTGCATGCCTCCGCTATCTAGAAACTGGTATGCTTGTTTTGACATTGCTAAACGGCGTTATATCGTAAACGACCTTACGGTAGAGGGTTCCTAGCATAAAATTAGAGGTATATTCTATCACAAGGTGCCTTTTTGCGGCCCCTTTTGCTAGGATTTTCGCAATATGAGGCTCTTCCCCTTTCTTCATAAGACCGCAGTAGACAAGACCAACAGGCTTTTTAGGTGTTCCTCCCGCAGGACCCGCGATCCCAGTAACCGCCATCACATAGTCTGCACCGGATATTTCCATCACTCCCTCAAGCATTTCCTTTACAGTTTCTTCGGAAACGGCACCAAAAGCATCTAAAGTTTGTTTTCGTACTTTTAAAACAGATTCTTTCATTTGATTGCTATATGAGACAATGCTACCAAGAAAATAATTGGAGGCTCCAGGTATCTCTGTAATTTTTGCAGCTATATTCCCACCTGTGCAAGACTCTGCTGTCGCAAGCGTTAGATTATGCTTTGTCATATGCGTATGCACAGCAAGGGCTATATCTTTATCTTCTGTAGAATACACATGAGTATAGAATTTTTCAGCGATTGCTTCTATACAGTTGTCTAATATCCCCATCGCTTTTTTCTCTGAGGATTCTTTTACCTTAAAGCTGATCGACAAAACTCCATAGCCAGGATATATCCCCTTCTCTACATCAGGGTATGCTCTATCGAGATCCCTTAGATATGGATCCACCATGTGTTCTGAAACATGGCAAAGATACATTGATTTCGAGTACATCTTCTTTTCGTTCGAAAGAAGTGTGAGAATTTCCTTTAGTGCAAAATTCTCAAACATCGCCTTCATCTCAGATGGAACACCAGGAAAAACAAACATCGAACTTTTTCCTTCATAGAAAAACCCAGGAGCGACACCCACTTCATTCTTTAGAAGTTTGGTATCTTCTGGCACCATCGACTGCACATCGATTGTGGAAAGGTCTTTCCCATATCTTTTGATGAGGTATTCTTTTACATCTTCTGAGAGAACAAGCTTCTTATCAAAAACATCTGCTGTGACACCTCTTGTTCTATCATCGATCGTTGGACCAAGCCCACCTGTTGTAATCACAATGGAAGAGCGCTGTAAAGCCCTTTGAAACACTTCTTTCATGATCTCTGGGTCATCAGGGATCACCTCATGGAATGCAACTTGGTAACCTTCTTCTAGAAGTCTACTTGCAAGATATACGAAGTTTGTATCAACAGTTGCGCCGGATAAGATCTCATTACCGATCGACAGAATTTCTATTTTCATTTCATTCCCCATTTGAGTTGCCAAGTCCATATGCAATAATGGCATCCATTAATCCATCAAAGAGCTTTTTTTCCAAGCTCAAAAAAAAGCTTAAGATAAATCCTTTTAAGGGATCAGATGTTTTTGAACCGCTGAAAGAAGAAGATTTTTTTCATAAGGTTTTTTTATAAAATCCTTAGCTCCAAGAGCGTGGGCTTTTTCTTCATCTTCCTTTTTTTCACTGCTTGTGATCACAATAATTGGAATAAGCTTCGTTTTAGCATCTTCTTTTAAATGCCTTAAAGCCTCTAACCCACCCATTTTCGGCATGATTAGATCCAAGGTAATAATGTCTGGCATGATTTCAGACACTATCTTTATCCCTACAATCACATCAACGGCAGAAGTCACCTCATACCCTGCATTTTTCAATATCGTATGTAGCATCGAAAGTTGATTTGAATCGTCATCGATAATCACAATTTTCTTTCTCAATTTAACACCTTATCTTGGATTAATATTTCAGGTGCTTTAAGTAACATAAAGACAGGAATATATACAGTAAAAAAATGACTGTTTTTAAATAATTATAGACAGGTTTTTCAGGAATTAATTTGAATATTAAACTGTTTAAGTTTTGGATAATCCTGGACCCAAGCCAAACTGTTTTGACTTAGTTTAAATGGAAAGGCTTTACTTACCCCAGAAAAATTTAGAGAGGTCGGTTTTGTGTTTTTCCTAAGGGAGCTTTGTAGCTTTTTGAAAAGCTGTGTGTTTGGATTTTGTTTATCCTTTAGGATTTCAATCGTATCAAATGTCTTTGGGTCTTGATACATCTGAGGAAAACTAAACTCGAGTCCCCAAAAAATTCGATCTTTTGTATGTACTCCTGTGAATATGCTTGCTGATTCACTGTCGTAATGAAAAGAAAAAGGCTGCACGAATACCGATGGGGCTTTTTGTTTGATAAGAGCTTTGTTATTCCCAACATCTATCATATAAAAACAGTCTAACACTTTGGAAAAGCACACACTCAAAGGAGAAAGAATGTCTTTCTCTGGAGAATCTAATTTAGTCTTCAGATGATCGATATATAGCGCATATCTCTTTAGATAATCCTCTTTTGTTATCACCTGCTGCTCTGGATCTTTTACCTTTGCACTTTCTACCACATAAAAATCGCCAAGGTGAAAAAAGAGCTCTCTTAGCTCCGATGCTTCCATGAGCACTTGCACTCTTTGGTGCTTGGAAGCTCTTAAGAGACCTTCTTCTTGAACAGTCGATAGAGAGATATGATTTGTACCTTGCATTATAGAATATCTTGGTGAGAAGACTCTGTGTCTTTTTTGGAAACAAGTTTCACATAAACACCATTTAAAAGAAGTGCAGCTACACCAAGGAATATCGAGGCATCTGCAACATTAAATACAGGAAAGGAATATCCCCAAAAAATAAAATGGATCATGTCTATAACATGACCATAAATAAATGAATCAATCACATTACCAAGAGCGCCTGCAATAATCATACAAAGAGGTCCACGTCGAAAAGCTATGTCATTGAAAAAGAAAAGATATATGGATAGGCAAACGATCGCAAAAATACGCAAGATCACAAGCACATCATGGTGAGATGATATCATCCCCCACGGACCTCCTCTATTTGTTACATGGCTTATAGAAAAATTAATTCCAAGAAAGTTCTCGAAAACAGGGATACTTCCATAGGGATAGAATGCAATATTATGATGCGTTAGATATTTTGTTAAAAAATCAAGCGACAAAATAAAGAGCACTAAAAAAAGAAACTTTAGCTTGCGCTTTTGTTCCATTGCTACAGAAGTCCTTTCTCAAATTTATCTTGAGCCGTTACTGTCATCGTTGCGTAAGGCACTGCATCAAGGCGTTTGATTGGAATCTCTTCCTCTGTGATGTCACAAGTTCCATAAGTTCCCTCTTCGATTTTCTCAAGAGCTCTTTCTACCTGTCTTAAGATAAAAGATTCTTTACTTGAGATCTCTAAGTTGATCGTACGACCGAAATCATCTGTACCTTCATCAGCTTGATGCTGAGAATATCCTTTTGACTCATCGGATACTTTCACACCTTCAGTAGCTTCCTTCAGTGCAATATTCAGTTGAGCACGCAACTCAATTAAACGACTTTTAAACTCTTCAATCTGTGCTTTCTTCAGTGCCATGTTATTCCCTATATATTAGTAAAATGGTTTTAGTGATTTATCGTTACCCTTGCTATTGCATTTACAAAAAGGATTCATTTTTCACTACAATTATTTTTTTAAAACTTTTTCATCGGATGCCAAATCGTGGATTGCATCCATGAGCTGGTCCATGTCTTTAAATCTCTTATATACGCATGCATATCGTATGTAGGCGACGGTGTCTAAATTCTGCAAACGCTTCATTACAACTTCGCCAAGCTCTGTTGCACTGATTTCTCTTATTTGAAGACCCATCAGCTCTGTTGCGATTTTAGAGCCAAGCTCTCTTACCTTATCGTGGGACACTCTCGTGTGCCTACACGCTGCAGCAAGACCTCTAATCAACTTATCCAAACTAAAATCTTCGTACCTTCCGTCTCTCTTCTTCACTTGCAAAGATAGATCAACGGTCTCAAAGGTTGTAAATCTCTTAAAACACTTCAAGCATTCTCGTCGTCTTCTAATTGCGTTCATTTCAACAGCATTGCGGGAGTCGGTGACTTTAGATTCAGGATGTGAGCAAAAAGGACACTTCATAGCCTATAGGTAACCTTTTTTTAATTTAAAAACGCCACTCTAATGTCTTTTTTAGATTATAGAAAAGCATTTTTTGATCTAGCTTATCTTTCTCTATTTGCTTTAGCGTGTTTTCTAACAATTTCTATGACAAGTGAAAAGAGGCAGAACTATAGCATTTTTCACTTTAAGTATCCAACAGATACATCAAAGTAGCCTCTTGCTCCATGGTTACTCACTATCTGGATTTGTTTGTAAGAGAAGCTGTGTCACAGCTTCTAGCCGTTAATTTTCTCATTAAAACACCCGCTATTGACAGCAAAGTATTTACCTTTTAGAGATTGAAACATGGACCAATATTTACTGTTTCAACTAAATTCTTAAAAGTTCGCACTCGCTATTCAAAAAATAGATAGGGTAGTAAGGGCTTGCTCTATAAGGCCTGTACCGAATACTTCTACCCATATCATTGGGATGCTGGACTTGCAGGGCTCTGTCATTCCTGTTATCGGATTTAGAACTATTCTTGGAATGGAGTCTAAAGAAATCGGAATCACAGACATGATGACCCTTTGTGAAACATCAGGAAAACAAATCGCGATTCTCGTAGATYTGATGAGCTCTATGAGCTATTTCCGCCTTTTCAAGAGCAATGCGCATGGCAGCAGTAGACCACCCGAGAGGACAAATAGGAGATGGAATGGGCTTAAAAAGGTAATTTTGAGCAGATACCGTGTTAATGCTCTCAGGAAGGCATAATGCAGGAAGTTTTTCCCCATTCGCTGCAATTGCACTCGGCGCCGTAAGCTGACCCAACGCTCGTTTGAGGTGAATGTCTCCTTGTGTTAAGAAGTATTCCTGTTTTATCCGGCTAACGTTCATTACTGAAAGGTTATAGTAAATTCCGGCAAGAATTGAATCAAAAAACCATTGCGCATCGTATGGTTGATTACTTGGGATATATCCCTTATGAAATCTTGTAATAAACAATAAATCTTGGGTTTGATCTCCTCCTATTGCAGAAGGAATATTGAAATCAATCCAATAGTTCATGGCTTGATATGAATCAAGTTTATATCGAAAAACTCCATAAGGCCCAATCAAACCTAAGTTGATGTTCAGTATGGTCTGAATTTTCTCTATGTCATCAAAAAACAGACTATGGTCTGGAAGGCATAAGAAAAATAAAGCAGCATCAGCTTTTCGATCTAATCCCTTTCTCGAAAGGTTGGGCGCTTCTCCCCCCAAACTCAGATTATATTCAACTTGAGCAACTCCTTTTTGAACTAATTCTTCTAATTCCTTTGGGCTTTTGGCAAAATTGATCTGTTCAATTGCAGAAGGATCATCGAGATCGTGCTCCATTCTCAACACTGCTTTTTGAATACGTTCTCGAATAGACTCTGCATCAATTAGCTGCTTTTTATACTCTTTTAATCCAGCTGCAATTAAGCCAATCGTTGATGCATTATTTTGCAGTTCTTCCTCCCAAGGTCCCGCGTCCCTTCTTTGCCAGTATTTTGTTTCTCGAAAAAAGGCAGGAAACAGGGACAACAACTCATAACCACGCTCAGAAATATCACTCGCAGTTATTGTCTTTGAGCGAATTCCATCTGCTACAGCAAGAAGAAAAAGTCCATGAGAGTCAAATTGTAGATGATTCCAAAGTTGGTTTGCTCCATCCACTTTGTGGTGTGTTAGAGTTTTTCTTGAAAACCGAATCAGGGGCACGTCCATGAACGCATTTGGATTTATCTCTGGATCTGCAATATCAGGTGTAACAATCACATGCAAAAACCGCTGAATTTGCTCAGAGGTTGAATAAAACTCCATTAATTTTAAAAGCAGCTTCTTTGCTCCTGACTTATCACCAGCCTTTAAACCAAAGTAATGCCAGCAAGCATCTCGAACCCATATTGCCGAATAGTTGGTTTCATCAATTTCATCTTCAGATTTCCTTGTTGAAGCCATTGTGAATCCTTCTTTTGAAAAAGGAATTGTTAAGGCTGAAGATAGTTCACGACGAATGGATTGGATTGTCTGTAAAGTAAATCTATTTTCTAGCCAGGGTTTAACCCGAGGATTGAAATAATAGACAAATTTTCCTTCGGGTATTGCCATACACCATGGAGAAACCCACTCTTGTAAATGCACTCTAWCATGAATGGTGCTCTCTTCTGTTGGTAGATGAGCATTCAGGACCTGTGAAGCAAACAGCATGATTATGATGAACATTCGGCAATGTTGTTGTTTCAAGTTACCTCTCACAAACCTTCTCCTTTTAAATGG
The DNA here is from genome assembly GCA_002402025.1 of Candidatus Aerophobota bacterium. GTDB lineage: Bacteria > Chlamydiota > Chlamydiia > Chlamydiales. The sequence continues at coordinate 664 of NVUU01000047.1, read as the reverse complement.
CAAATTTATTTAAAAATTCAATCCCAAAATAACYATTGTGCTTTTATTTAAATGAATCCGGGTATGACTATATCATAGATCCTTCAGGACTCACATCCTTAATCTTTCTAATTCAGGGAATCTGTTTTACCTGTTTTTTATGCTCGTTACATCTATGAATAATAGCTCTTGAGAGTTCTGGAAAAGTTGCTTTATCATAATCTCCTCCAAAGTACCCTTGGTTTCCAAACTCATGGTACTCACAATTAAGTTGTTCATGAATATAACGCGGTTGATCAACTGGAATCCAGGGATCATCTTGAGAAGCAAACAAAACTGTCCAGTTTTGATTGCGCTTTATGCTTTTCCAGTTCCATGCTTCATCAAAATACCCAGATTTTTTCTCAGTTTCCATGCCAAGATCTGTATGATAAGCTGCGACAAGTACTGAGCCTGCTATCTTATGTTCTTGTGCGAATCTCATTGCGGCAACTGCCCCTGATGAATGCCCTACAAGAACAGTGTCTCTATCAACTTTTAACTCATTCAGTAAAAAAGGAAACCAATTAAGATCCAGTGAATCAAAACGATTTTTTCACACAAGGCCTTTAATACAAATAAATTAAGAATGTGTAAATCGCTCAAACAACTCATTTCATTGGATTTAATGAATCAAAAGCAAGGA
>NVUU01000046.1 GCA_002402025.1 Candidatus Aerophobota bacterium | reverse complement strand
TGAAAGGCGTGAATAGTTTCGCCGGCTATATCACATACATGTTAGAAGATTCAATGTTAAAAGACAAAACATTTGCAAAATATGCTCCAAAATTAGAATTAATGTCAATTGAGGATGACAGAGTCATCTTGAAGAATAATATTCAAAACAGAATTGCAGAAGTTGTTTTCCAGCGTTTGGTCCAGCAAGCTCATTAATTTTCCTAAATTTACTCAAAAACCTTCCGTATGAGCTTCCTCTATTAGGAGGAGCAATAAGAACCGCCTTTCCTGTTTTAGCCTCTTCTGGGCATCCATCAGAGCTAAGAGCTGCCCTTAATACCAAAGCACCCATGGAATGGGTAGCATAACAAAATGAACTTTCAGGATATTCTTCTTTAAGGTCGTCTAAAAAAACCAAAAACTCTTGAGCATGTTCTTCAATAGTCTTTGTTTTACTTGGATATCTCCAAACATGAACATTCCAGCCTTCTTTATTAAATAGGTAACGGAACAAACTCATATTGGATTTTGCCCTCATGAAACCATGCAGGCAAACAAGTACTTTTTCTTCTGCCTGCAAAGAGGTAACTAAGCAAGCAGCAATAAAATATATGGCAATCTTTCTCATACTACTCCTTTAACGTAGTCCAAAGTACTCGTGCAACATAAGAAGGCACTTCAGGATCTTGCAAACATTTAAGATTTTTAATTTTTTCTTTGGAATCTGGTAAAAATATCATTACTTGGTGCTTAATTTTTGATTCATCGAAAACTGGCCCTACAGCAACCCAACCGAGCTTTTCATAGAATTTTAGAACGTCATACTGGGCATGAATAAACAACAAATAATCGGGATAAAGCTTAAGACCTTCCTCTTGTACATATACAAGCAGTTTTGTCATGATCCCTTTTCCCCTATGCTCTTTTAGCGTTGCCGCTCTCTCTATTTTTAAATAGCCTTTCCAAAGGCGAAAACGCAAAGTTGCAACGGGGGTATCACCCACAAAGACTAGGTAGTGAACAGCAGCTTCTTCATATATGTCTATTTCTTCATGAATGGGAACATTCTGCTCTTCTATAAATACTTTTCTTCTGATTTCGATCGCTTTATTAAAATCTTCTTTGGCAGTAACTTTTTCTATGTGAAACTGTGACATACACTCCTACTTGAGGACCAATGAAAATAGCCCTTGTTGCAAATGCAATTATAGAAAATTACGAAATTATTCACAGCAAACTTCAAGAATATGACTATTTAATAGCTGTTGACAACGGTTTAGAGCATCTCCATAAAATGAAGCTCACTCCGTCATTAATTGTCGGCGACTTTGATTCTGTAGATACCCACTTGCTGAAGCAGTACTCTTATGTAAACACATTAAAATTTTCAGTTGATAAAAACGAAACTGACCTTGAGCTTGCTATCCTCGAGGCTCTTAAAAAAAGAGCTACAAAAATCACAGGATTTTGTTGCCTTGGAAAAAGAATCGATCATGAGATGGCAAATCTTATTCTTCTTTCAAAATATACAAACATCCTCAACTTTGAAAACGAAAGAGAGACTCTTTTTGTAAAAAAAGAAAGCTTTTCTTTTCCTGTTAAAAAAGGACAGACTGTTTCCTTTTTTCCTTTTCTATCTCTTGTTGAAAACATATCCTCAAAAGGACTCCAATGGAACATTGTTAACAAAACACTTTCTGAAAATTTTGTTAGTATTTCAAATGTTTGTGTAGAGGAAAAAGTCGAACTAAATTTTAGCTCAGGCAATCTGCTTATGATTATTCAGCTCATTTAAGGAGGAGAACCCTCAGCTCCGGATTCATACCAGATCTTAAGCGCATGGATAGCATCTGTTAACGTTTTTGCAAGAGCTTCTTGAGCTTCTCTTTTTTCTAGATGAGCAAAAGTAGTCCATTTGATCGGGCTTCCAAAAACGCATCCAATTTTTTTTCCAAAGCAAGGAACACGTTTATTGCTTGGCCATGCTTCAAAAGTTCCAAATATATAGGTTGGGATAATCGCGGAATTAGTTTTAGAAACAAGAAGAGCGATCCCGGGCTTAATCGGCAAGAGTTTGTCATCTAAAGACCTCTGACCTTCGGGAAACAATACTACTTTTTTTCCTTTGTTTAAAAGACCACAGATTTGTCTAATTACACCGAAATCATTTGCTGATCCCTTCAAAGGATGGGAGTTCAACTTCCGTATAAGCCAACCAAAAAAAAAGATTTTAAACAGGGGCTCTTTGGCTAAAAAATGAACTTCTTCTGGCCAAGCTGCAGAAAGAATAACCGGATCAAGATAAGAGGCATGATTCGCGGCTATTACGCCCGCTCCATCATAGTAATGCTCTTGCCCATAGATTCTAAGCCGAAAGAACAAACGCAGGAAACACCAAGAGAACCACAGCACAAAGCGATACAAACAATTCATTTTCTTTTTTGTCGTGAAGGCAGCTTTCAAGAGTTTTCCTTTGTCATCTTGTAAGAGATAATTTCTTCTACTATTTCATTGATTGTCAGATCAGATGTATCCAGCAAATAAGCGTCATCTACCTTCTTTAAAGGGGCTACTTTTCTTGTTATATCTTGATGATCTCTCGCATTGATCTCTTCAAATATCTTCTCAAAGCTGTAGGCACTTGCTTTTTCTGGAAATTTCTCTTTTAACTGGTTGAGTCTTCTCTCTGCTCTGATCTCGGGGGTTGCTGTTAAAAAGATTTTCATCTCAGCATCTGGGAAGACAACGCTACCTATATCTCTTCCTTCACAAACAATATCACCCTTTCTGGCANNGGATTTCTGTACAGGAAGAAGCTTTTTTCGAACGAAAGGTTTCTTTGCTATTTCTGATGCAAGCTTTGAAATCTTCTCCTGCCTGATAGTTACGCTCACATCTTCAGAATTTAAAAGGAACACATAGCCGCTTTGATCTTTTTGTATATCAAAGTCAAAGTCATCAAGAGCTTCTTCTATTTTGTCATCATCTTCAAAAGAGATATGCTTTATTGATAAAAGATAAGCAAAGCTTCTGTACATAGCCCCCGTATCGAAATATAAATAGTTCAACTTTTCGGCGAGTTTCTTTGCAATGGTCGATTTTCCAGTACCAGAAGGACCATCTATTGCAATAATCATTTACGTCCCTAAACCGTGTGAATATAAAAAAAGAGTATTGGAATGGTAAAGAGTAGAGAGTCAAACATATCAAGCACTCCCCCAAGACCTGGCAAGTTATTGCTATCCTTTATCCCTGCATCACGCTTTAGAAGCGACTCTGCTAAATCTCCAAGTTGCCCACCAATGCTTAAAAAGGCGCCCAGTAAAATAGAGTTTAATATGGGAAGTTCAAAATACCCGTCAAACATATAATATCCGACTAAACTAAACACAACAGAAAGAACAATCGCGCATATAAAACCTATGATAGCGCCCTCTATTGTTTTGTTTGGACTGAGCTCTTTTGCAAGCTTTCTTTTGCCAAGAAGTCTTCCCCCAAAGTAAGCCCCTATATCAGTAATTTTACTGATGCAAATCAGATATATGAACCAAACCCTTCCATCTCTTATATGAAAGTGCGCTGAAAGATCAGGGTAAAGTATTTTTAAAGTGAGCCCTAACGGAATCGCAACATAACAGATTCCTAAAAACTGCATCGCAATCGTCGATATAGAATTTTCTATTTTGTGCAGTCTTGTGAAGAATAAGGCGAGTATAGCAACAATCATGACTCCAATAGGAAACTCTACCGCCCAACTAAATCTCATATTGAGATAGATCGCAATAATCTCCAGTCCCCCCAATATCATCATAAGAAGAGTGCACACCTCTACTTTTTTAGCCTTGCAAAATTGAGCAAATTCCCAGATGCCTATCATCGTGAGCGCCATCACAAGAAGTGTGAGAAACACTTCTACAAAAAGATAATAGGAAAAAATAATAAGAGCTGCCGCAATCAACACACTTGTGATCGAGACTATCGTTCGTTTTTTAAGATCTTTAAATTTTCTTTCTTCGTTCATTCTCCGAAGCGCCGCTTTCTTTTTTGATATTCGAGTATAGCACAGAGTAGGTCTTTTTTGCCAAAGTCCGGCCAAAGTGTTGGAATTGTCATTACTTCAGTATAAGAAAGTTGCCATAGTAAAAAATTACTTAACCGACTTTCTCCACTGGTACGGATCAAAAGCTCCGGGTCCATCACATCAGCAGTATCAAGATAACCCGAAATTAGATTTTCTGTAACTTCTTGTTTGCTAATTTTTTTATTTTCTACATCTTCAATAATTTTYTTTACTGCCCTTGTGATCTCATCTCTTGATCCATAATTAAGCGCTAGCACGAGCTGAATCTTCTCACATTCCTCTGTAGCACTAATAACTTCTTTTATTTCTTTTTGAAGAGAAATAGAAAACCTCCCTATACTACCGATAGTCGTAAGTTTAACGCCCTGCTTTAGCATGGATTTTTTCTTTCTTCGAAGATATGTCTTAAAAAGTTGCATTAAACCATTTACTTCTTCAAGAGATCTACTCCAATTTTCAGTAGAAAAGGCATATACCGTAATCACCTTAACCCCAAGGTCCGCTGCGTATGAAACAATATTGTCTATTACTTCAGCGCCCCTATAGTGTCCAAAATGGATAGGAAGCCTCTTTTTTTTGGCCCACCTTCTGTTCCCATCCATAATAAATGCAATATGTTTTGGAACTTTTGAGAGATCCAACTCCTCACAGTAGGGAATATCTAGCTTTCTATTTTCTAATATCGCAGAGTTCATACACTAATTTTGCGTTTTGTTAGGTCACATGATCTGATTACCTTTTCTCTTTCCGGGCCTACTGAAACGATCTTTATAGGCACTTCGCAAAACTCTTCTATCCTTGCAAGATAGTTAAGGGCCTTTTCAGGAAGATCATCTTGTTCTTTGCACTCTTTCGTACTACTCATCCAACCATCAAGTATTTCATAGACCGGTTTGGAAGACTCAAGCTCAGTCGTTGAAGCAGGGAAAATTTCGCTATGCACTCCCCCTATTTCGTAGCTCGTGCAAATCTTGATCTTTTCAAGATGGTCTAAGATATCAAGCTTGGTAAGAGCAAGAGAAGTTACTCCATTCAGACGGATCGCATAACGCAGCATGACAAGGTCAAGCCATCCCATTCTGCGATCTCTTCCCGTCGTTGTGCCTTTTTCTCTAGCAGATGAGTTATCTCCTAAAATGGATTTTTCCACGTCCTCAAATTCTGTAACCAAAAAGCCATTCCCAACTCTTGTCGTATAGGCTTTTACAACTCCTATTACTTCTTTGATTGCTCTTGGCGGAAAGCCGCTTCCGAGACAAACACCTGCCATGCAGGTATTTGATGAGGTAACGAAAGGATAAGTTCCATAAAGACCATCTAAAAATGTCCCTTGAGCTCCTTCTAAAAGAACCTTTGATGGATCAATATTATAGAAAATTTTCTGCTCAATATCACAGGCAAAAGGTTTTAATAGTTTTTTATAATACTCACAAGTTACATAGAATGCTTTAGCATCTAGTAAGTCACATCCTAGCATCGCTAATTGTTTGTTCTTATTTTCGAGCAAAGCCTTCGCCATTTTCTCAAAAACCGCTTCATCCAAAAGATCTGCCACTCTCATGCCGACTCTCGCTGCTCTATCCGTATAACAAGGACCTATTCCTTTACCGGTTGTCCCTATAGAAGAGTTTTTCTTCAATTCATTTGCTTTATCCAAAATTTTGTGAAAAGGGAAAACAACATGTGCATATTTCGAAATAAACAAACGACCTTCAATATTAATTCGGTCTTTTTCAAGTTGAAGAAGTTCTTTTTCAAGACCTTCTGGATCTATGACAACCCCTGCTCCAAGGTAACATTTCGTATGACTATACAGAACGCCTGACGGGATCAAGTGAAAATGATACTCTTTACCATTTGCAATCACACTATGGCCTGCATTGTTACCACCCTGAGCCCTTACAATATGAGTAAAGTCTGGAGAGAGCAGGTCTATCACTTTCCCTTTACCTTCATCACCAAACTGGAGTCCAATAATTGCACTTGCCATGTATAAATCCTAATTTTTCTCTTCCTAAACAGCTCATAGGTTATATCATATGCAGAAATAAAATCTAAACAAGATAGATGGCTTTAAAAAAATCAATTAACATTTATAGCCGATCATTCTTCCTAGATAGAATATGGGCTCCAAAAAAATTTGAAATGACGCGTTTTAGAAGAGTCAAAAAGGAATTTAGTTCTTTCAACTTGGAAAAAGACTAAAGACATATGGACTAGTTTAGAAGATACGCCTGAATATTTTGTTTTTCTAGAAAAGCCCCTAGATTCTAAATATACTGTTTCTTATACTTCCTCAAATAATAAGTGGGATTTTCTAGACAGAATCCCCTAGGATCGTTATTCTTTTATGGATTAGGATACCTAACTCTTATAAACTCAAAATCAAAGGCACATTTAGCAATGGAAAAGCAAAAGCGCTGGCAACTCTTTGTGATCGTAGCCGTATTTTTTCTGACAGTCTATAACATACTTCCAACAGTATTTTATTATACGAAACCGTTAAACAAACCAATTGGACAGACGCGGGCAGAATCGATCGCAAAAGATTCACTCATACGAGTAAATAGTTTAGAAAAGCAGTCTACGGAATGGCTTGGTTCATTCACGAAATTACTAAAGATCAAGCCCACTTCTATCGACCTTGATAAGGACAATCCTCAGCTCATTCATGTGAGTTTTAAGAATTCTACCGACGCTGATTTGTTCAAATCCCACCTTCCAACAGCAGGCTCCCTTATTTCTTTTGTACCAGCTCAACTGAATCTTTCTCAGATGAAGGACAACGAAGGCGCAAAAAAAATTACAGTAGTTAGGCAAATCCCTATACAGTTTGAAAAAGACAATGCAAACAGCTACTTTACGTTTTCTGACATGTTCGGAGACGAAGGCCAAGCGACAAGCCTATATCAAACAATCATTGACGATCGTCTACTGCAACTTGGCTATAGCATTGGTGGAACAAGTGAAAATGCCCAGCTTCTTGACGCTGCGATAAATACACATGATCCTATAAGAAAGGAGGAGTTCACCCTAGCGCTTACAAACTCCCTGCAGTCTTACTCAAAAATCTTTGCAAAGAAACCGACTATACTAAATCGCTACTTAGCAAGCCTTACACAGGGCAATTTTGCAAATAAACGAGAAGCAATCGAGCAATTTATTGCAAATATTGATGGAATAAAAAACAAGGTACGCCTTGAAAAAATCCAGCTTAAAGATAAGAAAAAAGAGCTTAAGACAACTGGCGGCTTCCTTGAGCACGTTGATCAACRAAGACTTGATTTCCTTCAAAAAAGAGAAGATCTTCTATCATCTACAACAGCGCTTCTTAAAAACAACATTAGCAAAGTTTCCTCTGGCAAGGCTCCTTGGTCTTACCAGCAACTTAAGAAGAACATCAGTGATGATAGTAAAGCTGATGATTCAACTCAAACCCTGCAGTTTGGTTCTCAAAATCCGCTTATTCAAAATATCACTGTTGACTTGTCAAACCAAAAGATACAACTGAAATTGCATGATGACATCGTGAACTTTAAAGATACTTTTGCTAAAGGATATGAAAAAAACCAGCTAGAACAGCTTATTTTCAACGAAATCGCTCGTATCTCAAGAGATTCCAGAGAGGATATAGAGCCATTTAGAAATGGCTTTAAGATCGAGCTTAGCACACTTTCAAATGCGCAGAGCTTCCTTGCTCTTAACCTTGGATCAATCGCATCGAAAGAAACGATGCAAATCAAAGAGCTTGTCTCTCACTACTGGCAACCGAAACATCAAGACCTTGCAAGAGACGTTTTTCCTATTTGGGATTATGAGACATATAACAAGCTCCCTGCGAGTGAAAAGAAGCTAGGGCTTGTTATCTACGCCCCTTCTACAAGAGAAGAAAACCCCATGCAAGGTTTCCGAACAAACTCTATCTACGTCATTGCAAAAGGTGTAGATCAAATCTTGAAAAAGATGGGCAATTCCTCAAGAAGTCCTGAAGCAGAGCAATTCATGCAGGATTTTGAGCAGTTAAGAAAAATTCTTATGAACAAAGGCTACTATGGCTACCCAGGAAGCACATACCCTCTAAGCTCTGCCTTTGCAAAAGATTTTATCTTTGAATCTGAAGACTTCTACAGCAGTATTTTAATGGCAACAAGAGAAGATTTTAAAGTTAACGGAACAAGAAAGTATGCAATACTTGAGTTCACAAACGTGAAGCAAAGAATCTATGCCGAAAATCAAATCGACAACAAGATCCACGAAGATCTACTTAAGTGGAAAGATGAATATCAAGCTGCCCAAGTAGACCCTTCTGAAAGATATAAGTACGATCTTCCAAAGCCTACACAAAACACTCTAATGAGCAATCTTCTCCTTAGCACGAAAAAGTATTTTAGAGGCGATGAAAGAAAGACTCTTCAATGGGGACTTGACCTTTCCGGAGGAAAAACTGTTCAGATTGAGCTAAGAGATCAAAACAACCAAAGAGTAACTAACGATGCCGATTTATCACAAGGTGTTGACGAGCTCTTTAATCGCGTAAACAAGATGGGAGTTTCTGAAGTTAGCATCCGAAAAGAAGGCTCTAATATCACACTTGATTTCCCTGGTGCTCAAGGCTTATCTGCGACAGAGCTTGTAAAAGCCTCCTCGATGCTATTTCATATTGTGAACGAAAAATACACTCCACAAAGTCCAGAGCTTGCTGATTCTGTTAACAGATTCCTTCAAGACGTGTGGAATGAGGCGGTTGTCACAAACAGAAAAGATGTCGATAGCATCAACCACATTGCCTATAAACATTTGTATGGAGATTCTTTAGATCCAGAGAATGTACAACCAAGAAGCGATGCGGCAAACACTCTTTACGAAAGCGGACTACGACTTGCAATCCCAGATGAGAGCAAAGTTACAAGCCAGTTCAACAACAGCATTTCTAAAATCACCGTAATTCGAGGTAATAACTACACTGACTGGTTTAACCAAACGCATCCCCTACTTGTTATTTTCAATAACTACGCGCTAGAAGGCTCGAACCTCGATAACGTTCATGCCTCCTACGACCCAACAAAAGGGAATTACCTTTCATTTGAAGTGAAAGGCTCTCAGACTTTAAGAGACGGTCAGAGGCTAAGCCCAAGAGCCGATCTATATTCTTGGACTTCTGCATTTTCAAAAGATCAAATCACAGGAACACCTTACGAAACTGCATCCAGAGGAAAAGGCTGGAGAATGGCTGTTATCTTAAACGGGACTGTAATAAGCGCACCGGCGCTTGATTCCGCACTTAAAGATAGCGCTATGATTACAGGCAGCTTTACTCATAGAGAGATCAACAAACTTGAGGCGGATCTAAAAGCCGGATCGCTCACATTTACACCACATATTCTCTCAGAGAAGAATATCAGCCCTGAACTTGGCATCAAAGAACGCCACCAAGGGATTCTTGCTACCATCATCGCACTTATCCTCGTGATCATCACAATGGTTAGCTACTACAGATTTGCAGGGATTATCGCATCAGTTGCTGTTGTCTTCAACCTACTAATCATGTGGGCAACTTTGCAAAACATCCAAGCGACAATGACGCTCGCAGGTATTGCAGGTATCATATTAACTCTTGGTATGGCGGTCGACGCAAACGTGCTTGTATTTGAAAGAATCCGAGAAGAGTTCGCTCTAACCGGAAGAATAGCTTCTGCTGTTCATGCAGGTTACAAGAAAGCATTTTCAGCGATTGTTGACTCAAACATCACAACAATTATAGCCGCTGTGATTCTTCTTAACTTTGATTCCGGACCAATCAAAGGTTTTGCAATAACGATTATCATCGGGATTATATCTTCGATGTTTACAGCTCTCTTCATGACAAGATTCTTCTTCTCTGGATGGGTGCAGAATCCAAAGAACAAGACTCTCAAGATGGCTTCGATCATCCGAGCGTCCAAATTCAACTTCTTAAAGTTTGGAAAGCTCGCTATGATCATATCGCTTGCGATTGCACTTGTTGGTGGCGGAGTTATATACAAAGAGCGAAATTCGATCCTTGGCATGGACTTCACTGGAGGATTTGGTCTTTCCGTTGAACTTCCAACAGAAGAAGGAATGAACTATAGACAAGTCGTAGAAAGCGCACTCGTTGCAAAAGGTCTTTCTTCTCAAGATTTCCAAGTCAGAGAACTTAGCCCAAGCAACCATGTACGTATTTTCTTAAGCAAGACACTTGATAAAAGTGGAAAACCGTTCTATGGCCTGCCTATTGAAACAACTGATGAAACTACTTACTCTTACCAAAACAACCCAAGAATTGTTTGGGTAGTAGATGCGCTAAAGGATTCAGGTGTTACTCTATCTCCTAAAATTCAGGATCAACTTGGAAGTAATTGGACAAGCATAAGCGGCCAGATTTCAGGCGCAATGAGAAACAATGCGCTCATTGGACTGTCTCTTGCACTACTTTGCATCCTTGTTTACATCACACTAAGATTTGAGTTTAAATATGCGCTTGCCGCAACACTTGGTCTTGCACACGATGTCATCATCACAATAGGAACTATCTGCGTGCTTCATGCCTTCAAGGTGCGAGTTCAAATTGACCTCAACACAATTGCAGCTCTTATGACAATTGTTGGATACTCATTGAACGATACAATCATCATCTTCGACAGGATCCGTGAAAATGTAAAATCACTAAAAAAGATGTCTTTCAAAGAAGTCATCAACCATGCACTTAATGTGACGTTGTCTAGAACATTAATGACATCCATCACAACGGTACTTGTGTTAATCGCTCTAGTATGTCTTGGAGGAAGTACTGTATTTGGGTTTGCTCTTGTCATGACAATCGGTGTCGTGTACGGAACTCTCTCATCTCTCTTCGTGGCAACTCCTATTCTTTACTACATTCAAAGAAGAGCTGACCAGAAAGAGGAAAGGCTTCTATCTAACAACAAGTAAATGTAACAAAAGAACCTTACCCTATAGCAGAAGTTGTAAGGTTCTTTTTTGTTTGTTTCCTTTTGATCTAATCAGCAAGTGTAGTAAAGTGTCCCTTTGCGGTAATTAGTTCCCGGTTATACATTTATCGCGGCACTAAAAATCCTCTTTTAACAATATGTTACTCATGATCAGCACAGCAAAGACGCTTAAGCCAAAATGGATCGAGCCAAAGATTAACATCAMATGGCAACAGACTATCATTAAGGAATTTAATATCCATCCTGTCGTTGCTCAAGTGCTAGTATCTCGAGAGTTTGAAAGCATCAACAAAATCAACGCATACCTCTATGCAAAACTTCCTAACCTTATCGACCCCAGTCTTTTTGCAGAAATGAACGAAGCCGTAGCACGTATCTTAAAAGCTAAAGATAGTAATGAGAGTATTCTTATATATGGTGATAACGACGTTGACGGCATTACAGGAGCCACCCTTCTCACAGACTTTTGTAGATACATTGGCATAGATACTTATTTTTTTATTCCAAATAGAAACGGCACAAATCAAGCGATCTTATCTGATGCAAAAGGATACGCTCTAGATAATAACTGCACCCTGCTCGTTACTGTTGATTGTGGCATCACAGCCGGCAAAGAAGTTGAAAAACTCTTTAAGGATAATATAGATGTGATCATTACAGATCACCACGAACCAACAGAAAGTGTTCCACACTGCGTTGCAACGCTTAACCCAAAACTTGTACATAACACCTATCCTAACAGAAATCTCACAGGGGTTGGCGTAGCCTTTAAACTYATACATGCAATCGCAAACACCTTGATTAAAAAGAAGAAAATCAAATCTTCCGAAATAGATTTAAAAAGGTATTTAGACCTTGTCGCTCTTGGAACTATCGCTGACATGGGCGCTCTTGTTGGAGAAAACAGGATCCTTGTAAGATATGGACTCAAGCAGTTAAACAACACAACAAGAATTGGTCTACACAAGCTACTTAGCGTATGCGAAGTTAATGAAACTGAAACAACAACAACAGACATAGCATCTAAAGTAGCACCAAGATTAAATAGCCTTGGAAGGATCGCAGACCCAATGAAAGGCGTTGAGTTGCTACTTTTACGTGATGAAGCTGCTGCAGAGCAGTTAGCAAACGAGCTCGACTTAAACAACATTGAAAGACAGAAGATTGAAAGACGTGACACAGAAGATATTGAAGATTTTATCGCAAAAAACCCAGACGTCTTGAACCACAAAGCAATCGTTTTGCATTCACACAAATGGCATCCTGGCATTATACCTATAATCTCAGCAAGGATCTCAAAACTCTACAACAGACCAACAGCTATTATTAGTATAAACAACGGTATTGGGAAAGGCTCCCTCAGAACTATACCCGAGTATCCTCTTCTACCTGTTCTACGTCAAAATGCCGACCTTCTCATAAACTATGGAGGGCATGATTTTGCTGCAGGACTTACAATAGACGAAAGTAAAATAGAAGCTTTTAAGAAGAATTTCATAGAAACCATTAATAACAATCTTGAAACCGAAGACCTCATCCCCAAACTGAACCTTGATAGCAAGGTTTCCTTCGACGAGCTCACCTTTGACTTCTTAGAGTCGCTCAAGCTCCTTGAACCCTATGGAACGGGCAACCCTCCCCCTATATTCTACTGTGACGCAAAGCAAACCTGGCCACCTAAAATCGTAGGAAAAAACCATTTAAAGCTATATTTAGAGCAAAATGACAGAGTTTTGGAAGGCATTGCATTTGGACTAGCAGGTCGTCGCCATGAGATCCTAAAAAAGAATATTAAGCTTAGAGTTGCGTTTACGCCTTATGTGAACATCTTTCTGAACAAATCGAGCATCCAGCTACTGATTAAAGACTTTAAAGAAGTTTAGAAAAACGTAAAGTAATTATTTTAATTTACGAAGAAAAAGAAACAACAACAAACCTAAACTGGTTCGCCAGTATTTTTAATGACCAAAAAAAGAGTTGCCTCCCTCTCTTCAGTTATTACATAACTTCAGAATTAGAATGACCTCTATTCAGGTAATTCTCTTTATACTCTTTAACATCATCAATGTGTATAACCCAAGCTGCGCCTTTTCTTGTAGCTTTCAGAAGGCCAATTCTAGTCGCGTAGTATATTTTCTGCGCTGGAACGCCAAGCATTTTTGCTACCTGATTCACTGAGTAGTATCCTCTCTCGTTATCAAATAGAAGCTCGCCGTCAAACGTAGACTTTGCTCTAGAATATTTCTGTCTTCTGTATTCTTCAAGATCTTCCAGCCTGATCGTCCAGCGAGTTGTATCTTTGTATGCTTTCAGCTTCTTTTGCTTAATTGCAACATAGATCGCTT
>NVUU01000045.1 GCA_002402025.1 Candidatus Aerophobota bacterium | reverse complement strand
GTTAGGAGCTTTGGTGCTTGTTGTTCATTACATCATTAAGGCCTTTGGACACAAATCGGTAACAAGTTGGCTCATTGGATTTGAGGCTTTAACTGAGGGAAAACGCAATGACAGCTGAGCATATAGAAATCTTTCAACAAAAATCAAATCAAATTATCAAAGCAGCAGGCTATTTTCAGGGCATCGCAATTGTAATTGCTGCATCCACCCTTTATTTTAAGCCTCTTGGCTATAAAGAAATAGGACAGTGCTTTTCAATGCTGGCGCTTTTCTCATCTTTTGTTATTACAAAGTGGTATATCTACAATGGAAAAAAAATAGAGACAATGAAAACCTTCTCTGGTGAGGGGAGGAATAGCATAAAGAATGAATATTTATTCAGCTTTTTTGCCCCGTATATTCTTTGGGTAGCTTGCATCGGGGTATTTTCTTGAAGAATATGCTTTATTTAGGAGAACTGCTTTATATTAATTTTTCTTTTTTTTAAATGTCTATTCAACATTAACCGGTTCATTCAATACAGTGTTCTTCTTGGGATCCTTAGTGCTCTTTTATGCATGAATGGTATTGTGTCATCAGATGGGTTATGAGTTGAAGCCTCTGGCTGTTTATGAAAGGATTAAGAGCTATTTAGGTTTTGTTTGAAGCTGGAAGGTAATTCAAGTGACTCCTCTCATCACACTAATAGGTGGCTGACATGAGAAGTCAATCTGTTTTTTCCATAAAATCCCAGCAGTTTGTTAGACATTTGTAAAGAAACAAAGAGTTCATATGTATAAACATCTTTACCTCAGTTTTTCTGAGAGATATGGGAGCAACAGATGAGATTTTGGAAAGAAATTCATGAAGTGGTAGATGCCCATCATGAAGCTCCCATTATTCATTCCAAAAAAAGGCATCTTGGGATAATTTTGACTATGGCGGGATATATTTTCTACGCCATGTATACAGTATTTTTCCAAGTTGAAGCCTTTCGCAGCCATGCAGTCAATTCACCTTATGCACTATTCTTTGAATTAAC
The DNA here is from genome assembly GCA_002402025.1 of Candidatus Aerophobota bacterium. Lineage (GTDB taxonomy): Bacteria > Chlamydiota > Chlamydiia > Chlamydiales. The sequence continues at coordinate 12,539 of NVUU01000045.1, read as the reverse complement.
CGTTTTGCATTTCATTATGTTTCTGACATTTTTAGCGTTCTGTTTGGCACAGGGAAAACAGTATTTTAGGTGCAACAAGCCTTGGTATGTATTGTTAAGATCTGCTATGGCTATTGGAATTTTAGTATTGTACTCTTTAGCAAGGGTATGGACTTCAAACGTGGATAATTCTATGCTATACAGTACAGATGCCTTTTGGCTAGTACTTTTTCTTTATATGTTGAAGATACAAACTCCCAAGGGAGTTTGGGTAGGGGTAGTAATTGGGACGTTAGGGATCCTCTTTATCTGGTCCTTAGATTTTTCTTCAGTACATGATATCGTCGGTGGATTATTCGGAACTCTGTCAGGGGTTTTGCTTGCTATTACAATTTTCTTGACTAGATACATGGTTCGAAGAGACCCTCCATTAAGAATCGGTTTTTACAACTCCCTCTTCGGATTGATTTTCTTTGGTATAGGCACAATAATTTTAGGCTCTTCAAAAGGATGGGAATTTCCCGAAGTCTCTGCTATACCTATAATGGCCGTGTCAGGCTTCATATGGGCACTGGCTTTGTTTTTCTTTTTAGAAGCCTTCTATTTCACAGAGACACATATAATTGGCGCTATAGCGCTTTTTTTTCCAATTTTTACAGAAACGTTTAATTGGGCGATTAATGGAGAATCTTTGCGGTGGCCAACACTAACTGGTTCACTAATTACTGGAGCTGGCGGGTTAGTCGTAATCATTGCTTCTTATCTGAGCGATAAAAAAAATTCTCATAAATCAAAAAAATTTAAACAATTCGAGTTTCCTGAAACTATTGAATCTGATGAACCCGATTAACTCAAAAATGATGTTAGCGCAATGTACAAGAGTCCTAAAACTTCCTGGATATTATTATTAAATCCTAATCCTTTTCGAAGGAAGGACTACGCCACTGGTTAATATTTTTCTGTTTATAATTCTTCCTTGATGATCTTTTACAAGAAGTTCTTTGTAATCCAGTTCTTTTCCATGATATCTAATTCTAATCTCTCCCTTTAGCCCCTCTCATGGCATAGCTTGGTCGATTTGTTATAATTTGTAAGATCCTTTCCTCATGCTAAGCTCTAAGTTTTTGGTCAGTTTTCGTTCTGCTTTGTAACACAAAATATCATCTAGTTTTTGACTATGCAGGACTTCTTTGTGGGCATCTTCTGCATCCAGCGACCCCTTCCGTGCAAAGAGTTGGGCCAAATCCTTGGTAGAGCTTCCTAATTAAAGAAATAACTTTCTTTTTGGTTTTTTCTGGGTAGCGATTATTACTCGGTCTACCTATTCTTTTTGGAACTAAGGATTTTGGACCATCTTTCTTGAGGAGTTACATAGCCTTCGAAAATGACAATCCGATATTCCTAATAGTTCTGCTGCATCCATTTGTTTTAAAAACTTGTTTTTTACTTTGTCAATCATAGTGTATCGAGAAAGCTCAATATCAGACATCTTAAATATCTCCTTCAAAGCGTGGCCCTCTTAAAATAATTAGGACATCTATACTTTGCAGAAATAGGACATTTACGCTTTGCTCCTACATTCAAAAGTTTAGATTGTTCGGAATTTTTGATTGCTTTACTATAAGGGGATGACAAATTTTGTGAAAAATCCGGTTCTCCAAAGTAATTTCTCTGCTGCTGAATACGCTCAAATAGAGAGCGAATTCAACTCTATAACTGATCATATTGATATTTTGTGCCGGTATATCGAAAAAAAGATTCTTCCTTGTATTAATAAAAGAAATTTTTTAGATATAGGAGCTGGCCCCGGCTTTATTGCTCGTGAATTATTAGGCCATTTTGATGAAACGATTGCTTTAGATCCTAATAATTGTTATGCATCTTATTATTCTGATTCTGAAACCCATAATAAACTAAGGTTTATCAATAGAAATTTCGAATTCGTCAATTTTAGTCATAAGTTTGATTTTATTCTATGTTCACATGTCCTCTATCATGTACCACAGAGTCAATGGTCAATGTTCGTAAAAAAAATCCTTAAATTGCTAGCAAAGAAGGGGAATGCTCTATTTACACTTGTAGCCACAAGAGGAAAATTCCATGCTCTTTGCGAACAAGTTAATCATAAATATTCTAATAGTCAATTACTTACATCAATACTTAAAGAAATAGGCGTCGATTATAAGACTTCTAAAGTTATTAGCTCTTATTTTCATAAAGATGTACAGGACTTTACCAATTTATTGAGAATGTTTGTTATAGATGATTGCTTTTTGTCTGANGAGTATGCCTGTCTGCCTGATTGGAGGATCAAAGTAATCGATCAAAAGATTGCCAAGTTCGTGAAAGACTGTTACGACCACGCAAAAAATCTTTACTCATTCCAGATAGAAGAAGATTATATACAGTTATAAATTGACTGAACAATCTGCCTTCGGTGAAAAGGCATAAAGTCTAACATCCATTTTTGTTTTGTGAAATTGCGATACATCTACAATCTGTTTGCACATAAGATCTGCCGTAAAGCCCGCTTCAGCAGAGATTCTTTTTATATTATTAATTCGGGCTATGCTACCTGTCCCCAAGAGCAGTAGTCCACCCTGTTTCAAAAATTTCTTGGCTTCATGAAAATATTTTTCTAGAGATGCGTACTGTAGATCAAAGACAGAAAATGACAGATCGTCTTGTTGATCAGCTTTGTTTTCAGTATAATTAAAGGGATGGTTCCAAAAAATGATGTCAAATTTTTCCTTCCGAACAATAGGAGAATACATATCCCCTTGTAATACAAAAATATCTAACCTATGCTTGTTTATATTATGGATAGCATTCTTTACCGCGCTTGGGTTGATATCAGTAGCTATGACCTTACTAGCCCCACCTAATTTCGCCAAACATGCGATCACACCAGTCCCTGTACCAATCTCTAATAAACTTTTACCTTTAACTATTGGCAATAATTGCTGGGAGAACCATGAGGTATCAGAAGATATAGCAGGGGAAAACACTCCTGGAAAGATATCAAAAGAATAGCCATGTATCTCAGCTGAATCAATCCCTGTAGCTTCCCTGTGGAGATTGAGAAAATTTTTAGAAAGACGTTTCCAGTATTGTTTAGCAACCAAAGGGATTTCTCACCACGATTATTTTTTGATCCATAAAAANCTCTGAGGCTTCTATATTGATTTTTAACCAGTTAATAACTTCATGTTTATTTTGAGAATACTCTTTCGGAAATAAATCAAAAAATAATCGTAATCTTTCATATAGAGTTTGGTATGAATCAAAACGAATACTGGTCTGAATGGTATATTCTTCGAACTCTAATTCTTGCTCTTGTAACGCCTTTTGTAAACGTTCATATGTAAATACAAACTTTGTCCCAGATATGTTCGCAAAGGCTTGTTTTAACCGACCATAGTCATTTTCAATTCCGTTGACTACAAAAACTGCTTTGCCATTTTGGCTTAACAAATTCATTGCTTTTTTGACAGCCTTCCCGAAATCGGAAAAATAATAAATCACGTGGGACAAAATGATCAGATCAAACGTTGATTCAATAAACACTTCTTCAAAATCTTGCTGGACCATCGTGACACCAGATGGCAATCTAACATTTAGAGAAGACTCTTTTTCTATAATCGTATATTTATCAACATGATCTGCTAAAATTTTGGAAAAAATTGGTTGCGTTCCCATTCCAATTTCCAGTAATTTTCTAGTATCATTTTCAAGCAAATGATCTTTTATGAAATGAGCCAATTCAACTTTTTCGTTCCCATTTTCAATGAGTTGTTCATACCAATCAGGAACAAATTTTAACTTTTCGTCTAAAGCAACCATAACAAAACCCCTTCAATACAATCGATCCTTAACATTCTAACAGACTTTTGGGAAATTCAGCCATAAAAATTAAACTCATATAAAAAAATTAGAGTCTTTGTGTGTCCCACGGCCGCTTTTTTTCAAAAAATTCATCTAATGAGCCTGATTAAGGAATCTTTTAGACTTACCCTAAAAGAGAATTTTTCAAAAAAAATATTGGTTTTATGAGTGCAGTTTTTAGCAAGAAAGAAGCCTGAACACTCCTGTGATGAAGAATTACAAGAAGTTCTTTGTAATCCAATTCTAATCTCTCCCTTTAGCCCCTCTCATGGCATAGCTTGGTCGATTTGTTATAATTTGTAAGATTCTTCTCTCATAGCTAAGTTCTAAGTTTTTGGTCCGTTTTCGCACAGAGGTCTCCAAAGTCGGGGTCGTTTCTCGCGCAAGTTTACGATTCAATCAGAAACTTTGTCAATGAACTTTATATTGAACTCTCTAGTGGATTTTTGCTATTTTGAAATTATAAACACCCAACTCCAAGGAAGGATAACCCGATGAAATTAGAGTTTCCGAGAGAAGACATCCCAGATCACCTAGTGGAGCCTCACTACAAAATGGTGATGGACATGCATATGCACTACGATAAGATGCATTCGCGGCAAGAATTTACCTACATCAAGTATGCAGGGTTCTTTATCCTGGCATTTCTTGGCTTCATGCTGATGGAAGGAAAAGGTCTGATCGGTGATTATCTCATTGCTGTGGTCTGTACCGGATTTGGAGTGCTATTCGCCTCAGTCATGACCACGCTATTCATCAGCTCAGAAATCGACTGGAAACGCTCTATCTACGAGAAGGAAGGCAAAGTGCTGGAGGAAAGATATCCATCGATCATCAATTTCAACTACTTTAAGATGATTAGTAAACTTAACCCCAGCCGCTACCGAGCTACGCTATTTTTGCGCTTAACTCCCTCTATATTTGTTGGGATCCTCACGATCTGGTCTGCCGTTATGCTCTCAATGAAAACAAGCTTAAATCTCGCAATCACCATTGGAGTTGCCTCTTCATTTGTCTTGTTTGCCACAATGGGCTTTCTTGCGAGAAAGATAAAGAAGTGTCAGTTAACATATGGGCTTGAAAAAAGATGACTATTTTTGGAAAAACAGGATCAAAAGGGAAGTTCTAAATGCATCCAGGCATTGATGAATATCAATAGAGAAAATTGCATGGTCCCACCAGCAATTCCAAGTATTCTCCCAAACTGAAGTAGCCCCCTATGGTCGTCGACCAATGTCTGATAGTTCCTTTGTTTACTCATAAAAAGACTCCAATGCAAGCGAACCAGAGAGTGTAAGGAAGAAAGAAGAGTAAAAAGTGCTCGTTGAATTTTTTAACAGTACTCCTTGGAGAAGCTGTCTTGCACTGTTTGAGTTCTTTCTCTGCACAGGGTCCCAGTTTACAAGATAGTTGCCGCGGTAAATAAGATTTTGATCGTACATCTTCTTAAAAATCTTGCGAACAGCTCTGTTAGATGCTTCATCCATTGTGAAACGTTGTTTAGACCAGTCGCATGAGCATCCCACTTTTTTTAGCTGCTCTATGATCCTTGTTTCATTTAATTCCTTCCAATCCCATACATGCTTTAAGAACTCTTCTCTTGTGAAATCAGTTCTTCTTTTGCCTGTTGTTGCGATGAGGTTTCTTTCGACAACAGTTTGTGTTGAGATGCCAGCATGATCAAGCCCAGGGAGCCAAAGAGCCTCAAACCCGGACATGCGTTTATAGCGAATGAGAGCATCTTGCACAGTATCCACAAGGGCATGCCCCATATGAAGGACTCCTGTCACGTTCGGAAGGGGAAGGATGATACAATAGGGAGGTTTCTCAGATTCTGGATCAGCTATAAAAAAACCCCCGTCTTCCCAGAAACGGTACCATTTTTCTTCAACTAGTGTCGGGTCATAAGCTTAGSGAGCTCTTCTGTCATTTTTAATCTCATAAGGGTTCGATTAGCGCTAAACTTTAGCATAGTAAGTGCTGAAAGTCAAAATTGTATGGGATTTCATTTAAACAAATAGGGGAGATCAGAAGCTTAACTCTTAGTGTTAAAATCCTCTAAGAGAAAATCTAGTAAGAGCTGAAAACACTTCTGTAGCTATTTAAAAGAACCGCAGTTGCCTGTGAAACATTCAATGAGTCTATCTGACCTAGCATTGGAATACTAATATGGAAATCACATTTCTTCTTTAGAAGGGGTCTAACACCTTCTCCTTCCGATCCCATAATGAGGAGGGTTTTTTCAGGAAATTCAAACTCATATAGAGATTTTGATCTTTTCCCGACATCCGCACAACCCGCCCAATAATCCGCTTTTTGAAAGGCAAGCATGGTATCTGCTAGGTTAGAGACTTTAGCAATAGGAACAAGCTCTGTTGCTCCAGCACTCGTTTTGGTTACTGTAGGAGTAATATCAGATCCTCGATTTTTAGAGTAAATAACAAGATCAACACCGAAGCATTCTGCAGCTCTCATGATAGTACCAAGGTTTTGAGGGTCATATATAGAGTCTAACATCAAGACAAGACTCTGATCCTTATTTTGGGATTCCTCAATAAAATCTCTTATGTGAATATTTGGTATTTCTTTGACTGAAGCAACATAGGATTGATGGGATTCCGAGTTCACCATCTTGGCGATCTCACCTTTTGAAACTCTCTTTATGCAAATTTTGTTTTTTTGAAGTTCAGTATAGAGGGCGTCGTCTTCATTCTTTTGACAAGTATAAACCTTTAGAATTCTATCTGGATTAGAATTCAGAACTTCATAGATGCAGTTGCGGCCCATGATGAACCTTGAGGATCTATTCATAAAATAATCTCATAAGGGTTTGATTAGCGCAAAACTCTAGCATAGTAGGTGCTGAAAGTCAAAGCTGCTGCCCAGGAGGTCATAATTTTTTTTCCAAATAGTGTTGTAATAATTATTTTAAACTGATAATTTTAGTCAAAAAATGATATAATGGTTCGTAAGGCCCAGTAACCTCATAGGTAAATATGGATGATTCAATCTTTGATAAAGTGACTAGCATCGGTGGTTTTTCACCACGCGCTGCTAAAGATCAAGCTATGATGATCGAAGGCTTTTATAAAACAGAAGAGCCGCAGAAGATAGATTTTAAGGATAAGATTTCTTTTGATATAGAAATCGAAAGAAAGCTTCTTGATTGCAAAGAGATGATACTAAATACCTTTAAGAGATTTCTAACGCGTTTTCTAAAAGACGTATCTTGCTTCTCACATATCCCAGAGAGACTAAATAACTTTAAAGAAAGAATTCGTTCTCTTAGCGCAAAGATTATTTCTATGAAGATCTCTATAGAGCATTCAAAAGACCGCATAGAAGATTTAGTATCCAAAGCAGGCGTTTTTTAAAGCAGATAATTTTATTCAAAGTATTCGAGCATTATTGTAACCTTGTTCCCTTAAATATGGGGAATTATGAGCATATCAAATGTTTTTTCGAATTTAGAGCTCTGCTTTTTAGAAAAAAACAGTCCTTGGAATATTTCGATATATCCAGATAAAAAGCTAGAAAGAGCGACTTTCTGTGAAAGGGCATATTACTATGTATGTTCCTTTTTTTCCTCCGTTCATGAAAACCATCTTAAAACTGTTTGTAAGGATCTTCTAAAGAAAGTGTCTTCGTTTGATCTTTTGCAAGAAAAGCAGAAGATCCTCGTAGAGAAGGTCTCGGCTTGCGTATATAGAACGAATTCTTCCTGGCTCTTTGGTATAGAAACAGAACTGCAAAATCCAAAAGAGACGGAAATACACTTAACGGCTACACAGAGAGAGGATCTTATTGCTCCTGTGAGAGAGAATGGAAGATTTGTAAACTTCCCCGGGGAAGCTATTTTTTCTCAGTTTTTAGAAACACTTAGACTTCTTGTTCCTGGAATGTTCTCAAAAGGTACAAACCTTGAGGATGTGAATTCACTAAGAAAAGACTGGGAGCCAATTGCGCATTCAGAGCATCTAGAGATCACCTGGCTTGGACATGCATCGATGCTTCTTCAGCTAGCTAGTTTTAACCTTCTTATTGATCCTGCTTTTGATTCTGTTGGAATGCTTTTTAAAAGGTATACAAAGCCGGGTATTGCTCTTGAAGATCTGCCTCTTCTTGATTTTGTAGGAGTGTCTCATAATCATGATGATCACTGCCAAGAGAGAGCTGTATCTTTCCTATCGGATATGCAACCCTGCGCGATGGTTCCTAAACACTTTGATACCTTCTTCAAAGAAAAGGGATACGCAAGAGTACATGACACTTCTTGGTGGGAGACGATTACCCTTAAAAAAGATGAAAAAGAAGTTACAATCACCTCGATTCCAGCTCAGCATGGCTCTATGAGAGGCGTCACTGATATCAATACATCACACTGGCAAGGGTTTGTTGTTCAAGATGGAAATTCCACGATTTATGTAGCAGGTGATACGGCTCTTCAAGAAGGACTTTTTGAGCAGGTAAAAGATGTCTTTGGAAAAATTGATCTGGCCGTTCTTCCTATTGCCCCGGAAAGAGAGCTTTTAATGCATCTTGATTGCGAACAATCGCTCAAAGCTTTTGAAATACTTGACGCAGAGCTGATGCTCCCTTATCATTTTGGGGCTTATCGGCAAGCAAAAGAGGTTCTTGAAGATCCTTATACAAGGCTTGATGAGCTTCTAAAGCAAGAAAAATACAAACATCTAAGTGAGAAAGTAATCCTTCCGAAAATTGGTGAGAGATTTAATTTAGAAAACATTTCACAAACTTCTCAAGTAGAGGTGTCCGCGTAATGGCAACTACTGTTTCACTCTCTTCCGTACAAAGTGGAGAGTTATTTGCAAGACTCGAAGATTTTGAAGAATATAGATCTGCAGAAGCAGATAAAGTAGCAGATATTGCTTATCGCTATTTTTCCTCACCACTCCTTTGGACCTTTGGGGCAATAGGTGTGGCTTTAACAGTATGTCCTCTCTCTGTATCATTATCGGGAATCACTCTTACTTTTTCTGGGCTCGCAGTTTATCCCCAAAATATTCATACATCACTTTTGTACGAGGTTGTTATGGTTTTCAACTTCATGAAGGCAAAATTTACGGATCTTGGTTTAATGCAATCTCCCTATTTTAACAAACTAGAAGATGGGATATATCTTGGCGCATTGCCATTAAAATCTCATTTACATCACGATCTTCTCATCAAGGATCTGAAAATCCATTCTGTACTTTCTGTTCTAGAGGATTTCGAAGTCACGACAAAGACATTTTTCACAAGTCCATTAACACCGAAAGACTGGACAAAACTTGGAGTAAATCAACTTCTTATTTCTGTTGTGGATATGACACCTATTTCTAATGAAGATCTACATAAAGCTGCAGACTTTATCCATGAGAATAAAAAAGGAATTTATATCCATTGTAAAGCGGGTATGGGTAGATCTGTAATGTGCTATATTGCTTACTTGATCAAGCACAAGCAGGTGAGTTTCGTAGAGGCGTTTAGAGAGGCTCGCGCGCTTAGGCCTACGATGAATTTAAAGCCACTTCAGTTCCAAGCATTAAGGGGATTTGAAAATATAATTAAATATACAGATTTTTCTATAAATTAAAATTAAAAATACTTTTTTTTATACACTTGGATTGTTTTTTTAGTTTGTATATAATGTCCTCGATTAACAAATTGAGAATTATCCCATGAGCGTAATGCACTCTATACATTACATGCTTGCTTCGTCATCTAATAACTGGCGTTTTGTCCATTCAGATAAAAAAGGACAAAAATACAAGGTTGTAAAGCTTTTAAAAAAAAATGCTTCAGAAAGTTTTTGGAACTCAAAGCATACTCTTGAGGAAGTATTTGAGGTGGTAAAAGCTTCTCTAACTGAAATATCGAAATCTTTTTTGAGAGGAAGAAGGAGAGCTATTTGTTACAAGAAATTGGATAAGGATAGCAAATTATCTAAGCTTGGCGAGTTATTCCGTATTCCGCTTAAGCATTATCAATATACGCCAGATATTGCTGAAAGGGTGCAAGCCGAAGTAAAAGTAAGCGTTTCTTGTGGAGAAGGAAGTGATAGCCAAGATTTTCTCGGTTTTCAGTGTAAAATGAGAGGAGATACAGCATCTATATTAGATGGAATAGATGCAGATAATCATAAAAAGATTGCACAAGAAACTTATTCAATCTTTGAGAAATTTAATACAGCTTGCCAAGTTGGTAATCTTGATATGATGCAGTGGTGCTATCATAAACTTGGCTCTGATCCTTCTGTATTTACTCAGTACGATAAAAGTTGGTGCTCTCCACTTGCTAAAGTGTGCTTAAATGCAAACACAAAAGCTTTTGATTGGATTCTAAAAGTACTTGGAAAAGAGAAATTGCTTGAAATTATAAAAGTGGGCACAGTTTCATCCATTCCTCTAGCTTTTTCTTCTTTTGATTTTGATTTTATTAAACACATTTGCAAACTTGATCCCACTCTTATTGATGTGAAATCACAAATGGGATCAAATGCCTTAATGTACGCATGCCAAAACGGATCTGAAGAAGCAGTTAAATGGATATACGACCAAAGACCTCTTTTTTTAAAAGAAAAAGATGGACTTAGAATGGACTGTCTCCAGTATGCTCTTGAAAGTGAAAATCCTGACATAATGACTTGGCTTTGTTCTGTAGATGACTCACTTCCACCTCTAGATGGCTATGATAGGTTTATTAAGGCAATCAAAAGAGGATCTTTATTGGCCTTGAACAGGCTGTTCGGTTTTCATTCCACTCTTGTAACAAAAGAAGCACCTAATGAAGAACCATTTCTAACTGCTATACGTTTTAATAGACTAAACTCCTTAAAATGGCTTCATAAGAAACAGCCTTCATATATCACTAAAAAGTATCAAGAAACACTTCTTAGCTATGTTTTTGAGTATGGGGACATAAAGATGTTAAAGTGGCTGCTTAAGAAGAATCCAATCTTGATTAACGAATTAGACAGATCTGGCCAAAATGCTTTTCATATTGCTTGTAGATATAATAGAAAGGAAATGGCGGAGTATATTTTTAGTCTAAGACGTGAGTTGTTAACAACTTGGGATAATGATCATAAAACGGTTATTTTCAAAGCATGTTATAACGGACATGTGGACCTTGCAAAATGGATACATGGTTTAGACCCTGATCAAATCAGTATCAAAAACAATCGTGGTGAAAACTCTCTAATTGCTGCTTCTCAGTGCATAGGTGAGGATAATCTGGAAGTGATTAACTGGCTTCTTAAAATAAAGCCAGAGCTTATCAACGCTGTTGATCGCCTAGGGGAAACTCCAGCTCATGCTGCTTGTAGATCTGGAAATCTTACACGCTTAAAGTTCTATTTAGCTAAGGATCCAGGCTTTCTGCAAAAACATGCAAAAAGTAATTTTACTCTCATGATGGATGCAGCTTCTTGGGATAGATTAGAGATTATAGAACACTTGGATAAGCTTGATCCGACCTTGAAAGATGTGTTGGATGAAAAAGGCTTCCATGCGATAGCTTATGCGGCGAGGTCCGGTTCTTTAGAGGCTGTGAAATTCTTTATCGAGCGCAAACTAGAGCTACTAGAATCCACGTTTCCAAACGGGCATAACTTGCTTCATTAGCCGATAAAACCGTTCACTATGATTGTGTTCTGCGATGTGGCAAAGCTCATGAAGCAGTACATAATCTATACATTCTCTCGGCGCTTTTACTAAATGGGGATTAATCGTTAATTGCCCTTTTGGTGAACAACTTCCCCATTGCGTTTGCATAGAAAGAAGTCGAAACGACGGTTTTTCATTTACCCATAATGTTTTTGAAACAACCTCGTCCAACCTACGATCAAACACCTCTCCTGCACGAACTCTATACCAGTCAAAAAGCAGGGATTTTGTTTTATCAGAAGTTAGTTTCCGCCCCCGAACTTCCAATACACCTCTTAACAATTTTACATTCGCAGGGCTATGGGAATCACCTCTCACCTTTAGCATATGCCTACGACCAAGATAAAAATGACTTTCACCACTGACATAATGACGAGGGAGAATATTTTCGCGGTGCTTATCAAAGTAGTACATTTGTTTACATACCCATCGTGCTCGCTTCTTTACCGCCTGCATAACTTCATCATGAGAAGCCATTGGTGGAGCATGTGCTACGACACGGCAGTCTGGATGTACTTTTATTAAAACTTTTGGTACATCTGTGGCTCTGGGTTCAATAGAAAAATTAATGGCTGTATCTCCATATTGTATTGAACCATTCCGTTGCGTCACTGAATTACTCATGAGTTGTTCAATCCTACGCGTACAATCTGCACTATACGTTCAATCATTGCCTTCGCCTGATCCATTCCCGAACCTACTTTTTTGCATTCGCCAAAAATCATGGGCAGAAGCTTTTTTCGAATTTCCGTTTCAATGTTCTGAGGGTTTATTGAGTACTCGGCTATAGCATTGGTAATAATTTCATCTACGCTGAAAGAAAGCCCCACCCATCGCTCCGATAATGCTTCATCGATAGAGGCAAGATTTTCACCAACATACATTTTTAAAATGCCGTAATATGCTTGAGCATGTTTATTATCTGAAAACTTATCTGGCAAATCATCGACTTCACGTTTTTCGACTTTTTCCTCAAACTCTTTGAATAGCATATACTGCTTCAATGGA
>NVUU01000044.1 GCA_002402025.1 Candidatus Aerophobota bacterium | reverse complement strand
GATCACGTTCATGATCGCCATAAAGGCTTTTAGTTCACGATCGTTTGTGTTAGCTAGGTTCGCAAGCCTTTCTTTGTTCTCGCGGATGTACCCTTGGATCTCTGCAGCTTCTGTTTGCAGGCGTTTCATTTCTTCTTTTTTAAGATTTACAACCTCGCCGCGGTTAACACGTCTTAAAAGATCGTTACTGTGTACGATCATTTTAGTGATGTCATCGGACTTTCTTGTTAAGTAGTCAATCTCAGAGGTTAGTTCCGCTTTTGATTTCTGGATCTCAGCAAAACCACCTTTGACGCCTCTTCTGATGCCGCCTTTTGATACAACAACTGACAAAGTATTGAACCTCTTTGGCGGAAAGTCTAAAGTAACACACCTTACAAGGTTTGATGCACTTCATGGAACATTCATGACCTTCGGAGCTGAATCTGTCGCTGCGAAAAATGCGTTCGGTGAACTTTATAGAGGACTAGAGCCTCAGCAAAGAGCATACCTTGCACAAGAAGTTGCAAAAAAGGCTGGAATCGGAAAAGGCTACATGGAAAGTTTAACAGGTACTGCGGCAAACTTCGGAAAAAGATATATCCAAGCATACGTTACTGGCGAGCCAGGATCTGTTGATGGTGTATACGTCGATCCAAACGTGATCCATAAGGTAATGAATAGCGACTCTGCAAAAAGAGCAGCAGAGCATTGGACGATCCTTCCAGGATCTGGATCCCTAAGAAAATTTATGTGGAGAAATTATACTACGCCCGCAGCATAAGACATCCATAACATAAAGAAGCCTCCCTGGGGCGTGGCAACTCATCATTGCTACGTCCTTTTTAGATATGAAGCGCCTTCGATGTAATCATAAGAGCTGCTTCTTTTATCGCCTCTGATAGCGTTGGATGGGCATGAGATGTATGTGCTATATCTTCAGCTTTTAATTTCTTAGTTATCGCAAGTACTCCCTCAGCAATCAATTCTCCTGCATGAGGCCCTATGATATGCATACCAAGAATCTGATGTGATGCGTCATCTGCAATGATTTTTACAAACCCCTCATCATCTCCAATTGCCCTTGCTCTTGAATTTGCTTTAAAAGGAAACTGAGAAACTTTAACTTTAAGAGATCTTTTTTTTGCAGCATCTTCTGTAAGGCCAACACAAGCAACTTCTGGATCTGTATAAACAACGCTTGGGATCGCCATATACTCGATTTTGGGGCTTTTCCCTACAAGAAGCTCAGCTACTGCCATCCCCTCTTCTTCTGCTTTATGAGCAAGCATAGGCCCATCAACAGCGTCTCCTATTGCATAGATATTAGAACATGTCGTTTTGAAATTTTCATCGATTGTAATGAAGCCTTTTTCATCTACACTCACCCCTGCACCTTTAAGATTTAAGCCCTCTGTATAGGGCTTTCTTCCAACAGCTACAAGAGCGTGCTCTGCTGAGAATTTCTCCACCTTGCCCTTGATCTCTACATCAAGCGATACACAAGATGCATTTGAAGATCCCTTCGTTACTTTTGCTCCAAGATGAAAGGTTAACCCTTGCTTTGTAAGAAGCTTTTGCAAGAGCTTTGATACAGCTGTATCAAGCGTTGGACATATGCGATCTAAAAACTCTAAAAAGATCACCTTTGTTCCAAGCCTATTATAAACAGAGCCGAGCTCTACCCCAATAATCCCAGCACCTATCACAAGAAGCGTCTTCGGTACTTTGGTAAATGCAAGTGCGCCTGTAGAAGATAGTACTTTCTTTTCATCAAATGGCAGAAAAGGAAGCTCTGTTGGTTTAGAGCCTGTTGCTATGATAAAGTTTTTAGCTTTCAGCTTTTCTTTGCCATCGATTGTGATCTCATTACTTGATACAAAGCTTGCTGTTCCATGAATCTCTTTCACTTTGTTCTTTTTAAAGAGCCCAGAAATCCCTTGATTAAAGCCTGTGACAACAGAAGATTTCTTTTCTACCATCTTAGAAAAGTCAAGGCTCAAATCTGCTATATTAAATCCGTAGTCTTTTGCCTGCGTTTGTATGCGGTAGTAAAACTCAGAAGAGCTGAGAAGTGACTTCGATGGAATACATCCAACATTTAAGCAAGTGCCGCCAAGCACAGGATATTTTTCAACGCACGCGACTCTAAGCCCTAGTTGCGCAGCTTTAATCGCACAAACATATCCACCAGGACCAGATCCAATCACACATACATCATATTCATCTGACATAAAAGACCTACGACTCTAGTAACATTTTTGAAGGTTCTTCTAAACAGTCTTTAAGATGGACAAGGAACCTGACAGCTTCTTTACCATCAACAATCCTATGATCATAACTCAGCGCAAGATACATCATAGGACGTATTACGATTTGATCATCTACAACAACTGCGCGTTTTTTGATCGCATGCATCCCAAGGATCGCACTTTGTGGAGGATTCAATATGGGAGTTGAGAGAAGTGAGCCAAAAACGCCACCATTTGTGATCGTAAAAGTTCCTCCTTGCAGATCATCTATACCTATCTTCCCCTCTCTTGCTTTCTTTGCAAACTCCATCACACCCCTTTCAATCTCTGCAAAAGATCTTTCTTCGCAAGACCGCAAAACAGGAACCATTAGCCCCCTTTCTGTTGAAACTGCAATCCCAATATGATGGCTATCGTTATAAACGATTTCATCACCATCGATGAACGCATTCACATCTGGAAAAGTTTTGAGAGCTGATGAGCAAGCCGTCACAAAGAAAGACAAAAATCCGAGCTTTACTCCGTGKTTTTTCTCAAAATCTTCTTTCTGTTTTGAGSGTATTGCCATCACTTTAGAAAGATCAACCTCATTAAAGGTTGTGAGCATCGCTGTTGTATTTTTAACCTCTACAAGTCTTTGTGCAATCGTTCTTCTAAGACCTGACATCCTCTTTCTTGTCTGGCCTTCAAGTTTGGGAGCTTGCTTCGAAGCTTGCTTCGGAGCTGAAGAAGCAGGAACTTTTGAACTGCTTGGAGCAGCTACTTGCTCCGTCTTTCCAACGCCTGAGAGATATTCGTCTTCTGAGACTCTAACTCCTCCTTGAGGTGCTTCTTGCGGCTTAGAAGGGGCCTTTTCGACAGGTTTGGGTACAGGCGCCTCTGGGACCTTTTTAGCCGGTTTTTCGGCCTTTTCAGGAGCTTTCGCAGAAGGAGTCCCTGATGGATCAATAGAGCCTATAACCTGCCCTATCTGGACCACATCGTCAACGCTTACAGAAAGGGACAAGACGCCCGCTTCAGGAGCGTGGACTACCTGATTTACTTTGTCTGTTTCAAGCTCAAGAATCTCTTCATCTTTTGCAACACTTTCGCCACTTTGTTTCATGATCACAGAAATACTCGCTTCTGTAATAGACTCACCGACCGGAGGAACAGTAATTTCAACTGTCATAAAAAACCTTCTTTAAGAGCTAGAACTTAAGTGCAACGCTTACCGCTCTCCAAAGGCTTGTTTCAGTAGCTTTATTCTTTCTTTCTGATAAAGCGCATTGGAACCTGCTGCAGGAGAGGCACTCCTTACCCTACCCACATAACAAAGATTTATTTTATTAGGAAGGATTTCATTGAATTGCGAAGCGATGTACTCATAGGCGCCAGAATTACTCTGTTCCTCTTGCACGTAGTAACACTCTTTCATTTGTTTATACGACGCGAGAATTTTTTTCATCTTATCTCTGTTGAATGGATACAGCTGCTCAATACGTACAATTGCGATGTGATCCGCTTTTCTTTTCTCTCTTTCTTCAAGAAGCTCATAGTAGATCTTACCAGAGCAAACAAGTACTCTTGTTGCAGACTTGTATTTCTCATTATCATCAATCATCTCTTGAAACTGTCCATCTGTAAACTCACTAATATGACTTAAGCTCGGACTGTAACGAAGAAGCATCTTTGGCATGAAAAGAACAAGCGGCATTTGCGTAGAACTTAGCACCTGACGTCTTAACGCATGAAACACTTGCGATGGTTTTGTTGGCATGACAACATGCATGTTATTACAACTACATAGTTGCAAAAATCTTTCTACTCTTGCTGAGCTATGTTCCGGGCCAGAACCTTCAGCTCCATGCGGAAGCATCAGAACAAGGCCGCATTTCAGTCCCCATTTTGTTTCTGATGATGACACATAAGAATCGATGATAATCTGTGCGCCATTTGCAAAATCYCCATACTGCGCTTCCCAAATCGTTAACCCTTCTTTACTCATATAAGCATAACCAAACTCAAAGCCAAGTACTCCATACTCAGAGAGTGGAGAGTTATAAGCTACAAAGCTCGCTTGATCTTGGGATACATGTTGCAAAGGAAAATATTTTTCACCAGAAGTTTGATCCACAATCGTTGCATGCCTATGTGAAAAAGTCCCTCTTTGTGAATCTTGTCCTGAAATCCTTACAGGATGCTTTTCAGAAACAAGGGATGCATAGGCTAAATATTCAGAAAGTCCCCAGTCGATCCCCTCTCCTTTTTTTATAGCTGCGACTCTTTCAGCAAATATCCTTTGGATTTTTCTATGGATCGAAAAACCTTCAGGTAACTTTGAAAAAGCCTCTACATACTGCTCAAGCTTCTCTTTTGGATGGCATGTTTCAACGTTTTTAAAAACTTCCTTTTTTGATAGATCTTTAGATTCCTTTTTCTTGGGACTTTTTTTATTCGCTGCTATCTCTTTTGTTTCAGATAGAGCACTCTCAAGCGTCGCTTTAAAATTTGCTTCAAGCTCTTCTGCCCGATCAGGGCTTAAGATGTTTTCAACAATCAGCTTTTCTTTATAGAGAATACGAACATTGTCTTTCGCTCTTATAATACTGTAGTAATGCGGCAGTGTAAATGCTGGCTCGTCCCCTTCATTGTGTCCATACTTCCTATAGCAAAGAATTTCTAAAAACACATCTATTCCAAACTGATCTCTTATCTCAGCGGCAAGCCTTCCAGCATAAACACAAGCTTCAGGATCATCACCATTCACATGGAAAACAGGAGCGCCAAACGGTTTTGCAACATCCGTTGAATAAAGCGTTGATCTTGCTTCTTTCTCTGTTGCTGTAAAACCTACCTGGTTATTAATCACAATATGGATCGTGCCGCCTGTTTCATAACCCTCAACTCGCGATAGCTGCATCGTCTCAAATACGATCCCTTGTCCTGCAATAGACGCATCTCCGTGTATGAGTATCGGAAGAACATTGCCACCTGTTAAATCTCTTTTTGCTTTTGTCATTCCAACAATCACAGGATCTACAGACTCTAAGTGAGATGGGTTCGCAGAAAGTGTTACCTTGAGTGGTTTGCCATGACTTGTCTTGATCTCTGTAACAAGCCCAAGGTGGTATTTCACATCTCCAGCGCCACCAAAAGAATCAGGGATGTATGTCGGCTCGAACTCACAAAACATCATCGAATAGGGTTTTTTCATTATGTTCGCAAGCACATTAAGCCGACCTCTATGTGCCATCCCAAAAACGACTTCTGAAACGCCAAGCTCAGCACTTTTATCAAGGATTTCGCGAACCATCGGAATCGTCGCTTCTCCCCCTTCTAGGGAAAACCTCTTTTGTCCTGGGTATTTCAAATGGATAAAAGACTCAAACATCTCAGCTTTGTTCAGATCTTCCATAATGAGGGTTTTTTCCTCATTTGATAAGGGAGGACGCACAAAAGGCTCATAAGAGCCTCTTATAAACTCTTTGATCTCATCTCTGCAGTGATCATACTCAAGTCCAATACTTGAGCAGTAAGTCGAATCTAGCGCTTCTACAAGCGATGAAAGACTCGTAGACTCCTCTTTTAAGAARCCAAAGGTTGGAACCTCTGCTTCTAAGTCATTTGAGGAAAATCCGTGATTCTCGATACGCAGATGTTTGATGTCTTCTTTTTGAGCATTAGGCAGTACAGGATTTGTCTGCGCTGCTAGATGTCCATATTTTCTATAAGCCTCTATCAGATCAAGTGAACCATAGTCGTTTTTACTAAGAGACTTCGAAGGTGTTATCTCCGGCATCACCTTTTGCATGGAGCCTGCCATCTGCATCCCTTCAAAAAAATATTTCCATGACTCGTCAACAGATGCGGGATCTTTAAGATACTGAGCATACAGATCTTCGATGAATTTTAAGTTCGCAAGGTTCGCATATTCAAAAGAATGTGGATCCATAGTTTCCCGCAATTTGAAAGAGAGGAGACTTTTAGTAAGTATCCTTACTTAATTTATACCACAAATCCGAATCGCAATAAAGTTTATTGWAAAATCAACAACTTAAGCAAATAAACCATAGTTTTTTACATCTTTAATTATACAAACGAGACCATTGAGCATTCAACTCGGATTTTTTTCTAAATTTGCCAGATTTTATAAAAAAAGTTTTCAAAAAATACCTCTCTCTGTAAATAGGGCAATGAGGGGATATACATGGACAACAAGAAAACACTGGAAATTATTTCTCCTGAGTATTAGACTAGCCCAGATTAGGTAGAAATTTTAACAAATAGCACTAAGTTATGAATATAAAGAGCGAAAGACTAAAAAAGCTCGAGGTTGRACTAAAAGACTTGCAACAGTGGCTGAAGCTTGGCCTTGTCCCTAAAAAAGACATCGAAAAGCATCAAACTGAAATGGGAGCCTTGCAACAAAAAATCGAAGAAGAAAGAGAACGACTACGGTTCTTAAAAGAAAATGATGAGCTGGAATATGCAGCTCCAAAAAGAAAWCAACCACCAAGGTCAGGCTTCCAAGAAGCCCACWCAATTCCCGATGTGAATGTCGATGGCAATATGACAGAAAACGAATCCGAATCCGAAACATTCACAGAATCTGAAACAGTTTCCGATGCAAGTAGCGACACAGTATCAGAGGATGTCACCACCTCCGATGAGGATGAAGACGACCCTTTTTCAGACAGAAATCGATGGAAAAGAGGGATCCTAGAAGATCCAGAGTCCGATGACTGGTAACCACGAGAAGGATACTTTTCTAAGTCTTTATTTTCATATTCCTTTTTGCACCAAAAAATGCCCCTACTGTCACTTTTATGTCACAAAACACACGCCTGATTTAGAAAAACAACTTGTTACTTCTTTTGTGAAAGAACTTTCGCAAAACAAAGGAAAAATAGGAGATCGAGAAATCCCTTCTATTTACTTTGGAGGAGGCACTCCATCAAAACTTTCCATCCCATCTCTTAAAAACATACTAGATGCCATATATGACACCTGTACAAATGTGTTAGATGATGTTGAAATCACTCTCGAAGCAAATCCTGAAGATCTGGATTTAGAATACCTAAAAAGTCTTAAAGAAATCGGCATAAATCGGCTAAGCGTTGGGGTGCAATCTCTCGATGATCACTCGCTTCAAACAATCCAAAGACTACATACTGCAAAAGAAACCATCGAAGGCATCCAAAATGCCAAACATGCTGGCATCACAAACATCAGTATCGATCTTATGTATGATCTACCAAACCAAAGCCTCGAATCGTTTGCACGAACTCTTTGCGAAGTGAAAAAACTCCCCATCACGCATCTTTCTCTATACAACCTTGTCATTGAAGAAAATTCCGCATACTTCAGAAGAAAAGAACGCATCGAAAAGACAATGCCTAAAGATGTTGTTAGCGCTGCAATGCTTAAGATGGCAATAGATACTTTTGAGGGTATCGGGCTCATACGCTATGAAATCTCCGCTTTTGCAAAAGACGGCCTTCTCTCAAAACACAACACCGGATATTGGCTTGGAAGAGATTTTATCGGAATCGGCCCATCCGCCTTTAGCTACATGAATAAATCAAGATATAAGAACATAAATAATCTTAAAAAATATATGCAGCTCATCTCAAATGATAGTTCCGCTGTTGATTTTGAAGAGAAACTCGAAGAAGCCCATCATGTTAGAGAGCTTTTTCTTGTTGAACTACGGATGCTGAAGGGTGTCGATATCAACAAATATAAACTACCTGAATCCTTCCACAACGAGCTAAGTAAAAAAATAGACGAAAAATTATTAGAAAGAGTTGGTGACAGAGTACGGCTTACAAAAAGCGGCACGCTCTTCTATGACGGTATAGCATCCGATCTTATTTAGGTTCTTTTCCAAGAACAAACACACAGGGCCTTTTGTGATATCTCTTTAAGTTCTTATCTTGTTTCCAAGAAGAAAGAGGTTTTGTAATCACACTCTCAGATTCAAGAGTTAAATCACAAGAAACAGAAAGCATCACACTTTTTGAAATGTTTTTCACAAGAGACTCTATAAGCTTTTCATTACGGTAAGGCGCCTCAATAAAAATATGGGTATGTTTGCTGCTTTGTAGATGTTTATCGATCGTTTTAAGCTTTTGATAAAGCTCAGGATCTTTCCTTGGAAGATACCCATTAAAGGTAAACTCTTGGGTATTTAAACCAGAATAAATCAGTGCAAAAACAATCGAAGATGGACCTGAAAAAGTCTTTACCGATATATTTTGATCCCTTGCAGCAGCTACAAGCTTTGCACCAGGATCTGCCATGCAAGCAAGGCCTGCATCAGAGATCAAACCAATCTTCTTATCTTTATGCAAAAGATCCGAAAGTTCTTTAAAATCTTCATCGTTTGTATGCTCATTTAAAAGCTTAATCGGGATATCTCGAAATGATCTCTCCTCGCTAAACGAAAAACGCTTTAAGAATGATCTRGCATTTTTTTCACTCTCTGCAACAAGAGTATCGATTTTAGATACGTAAGTCTCTAAATTCATCGGAAAAAACTCATCACTCTCTTGCTCTTTATCAAGTAGGTTCGGAAAAATATACAGCATGATTATCTCCCTGCAGTAGCGCGTGTGTGCATTTTTGTAATGAGCTCAAGAAAAAGCACGTTCTCATCAACAGAAATAGATTTAGCTTTAGCTTCTGCATCAAAAAGAGACATCAGAGCATTTGTTGCATAATCTTGTGGCATAGACGTAAGCGCTCTTTCATATTTATCAAAAGTCTTCGGCAGAAGTCTTGGGAAATGCGACAACATCGCAGTGTCTCCGCTTTGTTTTAAAGCCTGTATTTTTGCAGCTATCTGCAGATGATACCTTAGCTGCGCAAGAAGCTGATGGAACGTTTGGGCATCAAGCTTTTTACAAACAGCTTCCTCAAAACATTTCTTATTATTTTGAAAAACAAGACCTTCTGAAAGATTCCATAGCTTTTCTTGAGCTTGAGAAGAAGAAATCTCTTTGAAATCTGCAAGTGTAATGTTCTCAGACCCTTTTGTATAACAGATGAGCTTGTTTAGCTCTTGGATCATAATAGAAAGCTGTTTTTCTG
The DNA here is from genome assembly GCA_002402025.1 of Candidatus Aerophobota bacterium. Lineage (GTDB taxonomy): Bacteria > Chlamydiota > Chlamydiia > Chlamydiales. Next base: position 4,715 of record NVUU01000044.1, on the reverse strand, counting down.
AACTCTCATAAAGATGATCTGCTAAGTCAGGAGAGAGTTGCTTTCCATCCCTTTTTACAAAGAAACCAAGCCAAGAGATGATGCGAGCCTTTCTATCCCAGGGCTTTTCTTTGGTAAGATCTAAAGCAACAAGTCGCTTTGTCACCTTGTCATAAAAACTCTTCTCAAGTTTTTCACCATCTAAGATTAAAGAATAGGTAGAGGCTACTTCACAGTATGCGGAAAGATCTTTTATAAAAGTTTTAGAAGCCTTTTCAATCGATTTTAGAACAACAACTTTTTTTTCAGAAAAAAGATCGCCTGATTCAAGCTCTGATCTTAAAGTAGCAAAATTTGATTCCAAAGCATCGATATAGACAATCCTTGCACTCTTAAAGTTTGCAAGGATCTCTTTTATGATGATTTCTCTTTCATAAAAGTCCATTCCTAAAACAGCAAAAAAATGATCCGTAGTATCATCGAAATGCTGTTTTAAATGCTGTTTAAACGCTTGATAAGTTTGCAGTTTCACTCGGCATGCCTTGTAAGGTTTCACCATAGTAAAAGAGGATCTTTTGCTCAACACTTTCATTCAACGCATGGTGCACAGGGCAATTTTTTGCAGCTCTTTCCAAAATTGCCTTCTTAGCATCATCAAGCTCTTCTGGATAGTATATAGAGACGGTAATCTCAGATACCATTCCCGTTGCAGGATTCTTGATTTTCTTAGAAACCTTCGCAACAACACCCTCAAAAGGGATATTCTTCATCTTTGCAAAGATCCCCATCATCGTCACAATACAAGAACCAAGCGATGCCGCAAGCATGTCTGTCGGAGAAAACTGCTCGCCTCTACCGCCATGCTCTTTAGGAGTATCTGTAATCACGATATCTTGGGCGGATTCGCCAAGAATTTTTGTAGAAAATCCTTCTACATACTTCACAAACATTTCAGTCACAAGTCACCTCATATTTAACTAAAACTCTTAAATTAAATATTTTAAGAGTTGATAGCGTAAAAGGCAACTAATAAAGGACGCATTTACACTCAATATCAACTACTTACTTAACACCCTTTCACAAGTACTTCAGAGTTAGTTTCGTAAAACTAACCTCTTCACTGTAAACATCTTAATTTAATACAGAAAAAAATGTCAGAAACTATATAAAAATTTTCTATTACATAAAGGGTTGTATTTACCTCTGTTATGCATATGAGCCCCTTTTTCTAAAAATATTTCATTGACCACCGCCTTAAAATAAGTGAGACTGAGGGTGTGGAGTTGCATTAACCAAGGTGCTAAGAGGATGGCTAAAGCAAAGAAAGGAAAACCTTCTAAGGTCAAGGCCTCCAGCAAAGCTGCGAGACCAAAGATAAAGAAGAAAGGATTATTTTCTCGGATCTTGAAAAAGAAAGGTAGCAAACAGACAACTGCCGCAAAGTCTGTTAAGAAGACTATCGTAGCCAAGAAAACTCCCAAGAAATCCCCTGTAAAAAAGACAGTGAAGGCTTCGGTTACCTCTACGACGAAAAAGGTAACCAAGAAGACCACTGCTCCTAAGAAGAATACTAAAACTGTTTCAGAGACAAAAAGAACCTCAATCAAAACTCCAGCTTTAAAAAAGAAGACCTCAATCCAAGAAGTTAAAACCGTAGAAGTTGAAGAGGTCATAGTACCCGCGTATGAACCTGTTCCCTTTAAAGCTAGAGCCATCCTCTTAGAACCTGGGAAACTCCTAACTTCAGAGGGGTGGGCACGCCTCTTTGAAATTGCTGATATGAAAAGTTAAAATGATAAACCTTTTCCCTTTAAGGAAAACTTGAAATTAATCTTAAACCGCTGGTTTTTAACATATAATGGCGCGTAAATCACAAGTTATATTGTTTTAATACAAAGCCTTTGTTATAAATTATGTGATTTTAGGATTAATATATAACAGGGTATGCTCCCATGCTACAAGTGAACCTTAAAGGGAAAAAGGCCTTTATCGCAGGTATTGGCGACGACCAAGGATTTGGTTGGGCGATCGCAAAACAACTTGCTGAAGCCGGTGCGACAATTCTTGTCGGCACATGGACCCCGATACTAAAGATTTTTACAACCTCTCTTCAAAACGGCAAATTTGATGCCTCAAGAAGGCTATCAGATGGCTCAATGATGCAATTTGAGAAGGTATATGCCCTCGATGCGTCTTTTGACACAAAAGAGGACGTTCCAGAGGAAATCCTCCAAAATAAGCGCTATATGAGCGCTAGCAGCTATACCATCTCAGAAGTAGCAGAGGCTGTAAAAAAAGATTATGGCGAAATCGACATACTCGTACATTCTCTTGCAAACGCTCCTGAGGTGAAAAAGCCCCTTCTAGAAACTTCTCGAAGTGGTTATCTCGCAGCACACAGCAACTCTTCCTACTCTTATGTAGGACTGATCAAATATTTTGGTCCGATCATGTCCCATGGCGGCTCATGCTTAACACTCACCTACATCGCATCAGAGCGCGCAGTCCCTGGATACGGCGGCGGAATGAGTTCTGCGAAAGCGGCTCTTGAGAGTGATACAAGAACTCTTGCTTTTGAGGCTGGACGAAAATGGGGTGTCCGAGTGAACGCTATCTCCGCTGGAGCTCTTAGCTCAAGAGCTGCAAGAGCGATTGGGGGTAAGGGTAAAAACTTCATCGAGATGATGATCGAGTACTCTAAAAATAATGCTCCACTACAAAAAGATCTAAAAGCTGAAGAGATCGGAAAGACAGCTGCTTATTTAAGCTCAAGTCTTGCGAGCGCTGTAACAGGTGTTATTCTTTACGTAGATAACGGACTGCATGCTATGGGACTATCTCTTGACAGTCCGGCTCTTGAAGATTTAAAAGTTGCTCCTCAAGAGGCTGCTTTAAACTAATCTTCATCTGCATGTTCAATTTGAACCCTTCGTCTCTTCTTAAAGAGCGAAGGGATATTTTCCAATCAAAAGCCTTATAAAGTGATGTTGCATTTGGGTTTATCGCATCAGGATAGATCTGAGAAGGCCTATTGCCCATAGAAATCGCTCCTAGAATGTCTCCCCTACCTTCTACAACGCTAAAGGAAAGCTCAATTGTTCTATCTGATGTTTCGATGCGTAAAATTTCAGAAAGCTTGAAAATTGTCGCTTTCTCATGATCTACAGTAATATTTACCTCATCATTCTTAAGAAGAAAAAAGTTCAACTCTGTGATGACTTTTTTATCCTGCACATCAAGTCTCGGATAAGTAAAGTCAACGCTTATCGTACCTTCTTTATCAGATGCTGAAACATCCATATTCTTTGTCTGGCAAACAAAGCTATTTGGCAAATCCGTTTTTGATCTAAAGAGATAGCTTAGGGTGTGGAAACCATTTGGATAGCTATCACTCTCTTTAGTTTTAAAATCCTCAAAATAAAAAAGACTGCTTGTTTTATCATTTTTTACTACAGCCTGCATCCCACTATACATGAGCTTTTGTGAAAAGTTCTCTTTTGCATTATCTGCACCCGCTCTTGGTATGATAAGTGATGCAAGAAGGTAAACATAGTGATCATCAAATGAACAAGCCTTGTCCATTTGAGCATGCATGTAGAGGTTAAACAGACTCGGTCTTAAAAGGCTTTTCTCAAAATGCTCATGGAAATAGGGGCCTACGTAACAACCAAGATGCACATTCCAGAAATTCTGCAACTCATCCAAATACTTGCTTGCCAAAGACGCAGAATAAGCATGCATAAAAACAAAACTCTCTAAATGTTTCGAGCTTATCGTAAAAGGTTTCTTCTTCGGTTTTTTTCGAGTGATAAGGCATACAAGAGGTTCTATATCCTCTCCGTATCCAAAGTCCTCATACATCTTCTCTATAAAGGACTTTAAGCGAATAAGCGCCTTATTTAACTCAACTCTAAGAGGCTTTTCTATAACCTTTGAAAAAAGTTTATCAAGCTTATAAAGGATCACATAGATATGTACACACGCCCTATTATCGTAAGTGTTTGGATACTGATGTATGTATTTTGGAAAACCACCAAAATCTGCGCTACGAGCTTTAATCTGGAWAAAAAGCAGTTTTTTCAAAAGAGATTTTGCTCTTAAAATATTGTCATGGTTTTTTGTGCGAAAAAGCGCAAAAGCGTAACCGAAATTCAAAAGAAGCGAAGCTTTCTTTGAATTTCGGTCATAAGGGTCTTCTTCATCAAAATATACAAGCTGCGTTTTTTTATCATAGTACTTGCTCGCAACCTCAATATTTTTCTCAACAAAGTATCTTTTTCTGTCTTCTGACTCTAATACGCCCATTATAGGCAATAGCCCCCTGCTACTTCAATGTTCTGCCCTGTGATATTACAAGCTTGATCTTCCATAAGATAATAAAGCAACGAGACGATCTCATCAAGATTAATCTGTTTACCTTTAGGCGTTTGAAGAGACTTCTCCGACTTGTCAACAGCGGTTTCTAGAACACCTGGAGATATCATATTTACCCTCACATCATAAGGAGCAAACTCCTTTGCATAGGTTTTTGTCATATGATGAAGCGTATGCTTAAATATGCTATAAGCTGGTATGTAACTATTCACTCTTGATACAGAAGAGCCGCAAATACCGGTATTTATCACAGCGCCTTTTGTTTTGATAAGGCTTGGTTTTAGTGCTGTGATCCTTGCGGGGCTGATGCAAATTGCTCTTGGGCTGTTGAAGTTGGGCAAGTATTTTATTCTGGTACCCTA
>NVUU01000043.1 GCA_002402025.1 Candidatus Aerophobota bacterium | reverse complement strand
CCCATGAATTCGCAAGATAGTTTTTGAAAACCACTATTAAAATTTTATATTAGCCCCAGAGTATTAAATAATAATTCTCATCCTGTTTTTATTTGAAGAATTATAGTATCACTTTTTATAAAAAAAATTTTTAAACTATTCTATGATATAATATTAGAAAAATTTAGGACATTAATATGGTACCTTTAGCCGGAAGAAAAACCTTTGATCCCACCATACAAGCGTTAACAGCCGTTAATGCTTTTSAARKWTCKGWKYRYWWWSWWMYCGAAACTNTNNYYASMMRRMAWKWARMTRWSKWMRSTMRWRYTWWARYYMKTGSYKKRKWTMATKMWWKTAMMWWWMYYATWATWRMASCAKTTSAKRAARKAWAKCSKAYKTTAGATATTCTTCATATAGATGTTCCTGCAAAGCCGCAAAAGCCTATGCAACATACACAACTTCCAGGATTCGATCTAGAATTTGGCAAAGCACCAAGAGAAGGTCTATTTGCAAGGATTAAAGTTGGCACCCTGAACGCTCTTGACTCGATCAAGAGAGCATTTGGAGTAGTTGCTAAAACCCACACTCAAAGAGTTATTCCAACTGAAATGAAATTCTTTCTACCAAGAAGTTCAAAAAAAGTTGCTCAAAAAATGTGCTTCGGAGAAACGCCTGAACCTAGAGAAAGTATTGCTTCAGGATCTTTTGGTGATGTCCGCGAAGTACAACAAGGCCAAGATTACTACGCAGAAAAATGCCCAAGAAAACCTAAGATTACTCCCTATGGACCACATATAGATCCAGATGAGGCCGACAGAAAATTCCAAGAGGCCTCTGAACTGCTTGACAAAGAAGCAACTGTGTTAATGCAACTTAAGCCTCATCCCCACATCGTTTCACTAGAAGCCTTTTCTGATAAAGGTATTTACCTTCAGCTTGAAAAYAAAAATCTTGCTGAACTTGTAAAAAAGCCCTGTCGTTCATCTAAGATACTTATACGATATATGAGAGAAATTGTTTCGGGAGTAGATCATCTCCATTGTCAGGGATTMACTCACAAAGACTTAAAACCAAGCAACATTCTCCTTGATGATGATGATCACATAAGAATTTGTGATTTTGGAGTCTCAGCACTGAGCAATAAAGACACCCTTTTTGCAGGTACACCAAGGCATATTGCCCCTGAGGTTTATTGCAAGAGAGTAGGTAGCATATTTATGACAACACATCCCCTTGCGGGACTCCGCACTTATATTACACCTCAARTAGACATTTGGTCTCTTGGAGTTGCTTTCTTTCTATTACTTGCTGGGGAACACCCTTATAAACGACTGAAAGGCGAAAGTAGAGAAGATTGTGGAGAAAGACACGCATCTAACTTTTTTAACTTAACAAGCAAAGAATATCTAGCCCTAGAGGAATTAAGAATTGAGTCTCACAAAGCTAAAGCTTCTCGAAAAAAGAGTAAATTCGATGAAAAATCTCCTGAAGAAATAAAACTACTAACGCAATACACAGAGCTCCTTCCCACTGTTCGCAAACAGCATGATGAAGCCCTAACTGCAAAGCAATCACTATTTACAGATCTCGATGTAGCTACACAAGAGCGGTTAGAAAGGCTTGATCCTACGGGTGAGTTAAGAAAACTTACATTGCACTGTCTCCATGGTAATCCCGGAGTTTTGTACGAAACTAAATCTGGTGAAACTACTGTAAAAAGGCTTCCTCTTAATAGAAGAAGACCTGTTGCACTTGAGCTTCTCAGAAAGCTTCTAGAAATAGAAAAAAAAGCAGCTCTTCTTCCCGCTGGTAACTTACCAGTTCTTGATGTTTCTGTAATGGCAGAACCTATGAGCACCTCAGCTTCTCAAAAGACTGGCACCATGACAAAACTTGCTAAAAAAATTATAAAAGCTACTATCAACACTGGCATGAGATCTACAGATCCATCCATCGGAAGTCAATTTAGAAGCAAACTTGTTTTTAATTAAGACTAGTACTTACTGAGGCTTATAGATGTATTTTGGTCTTACGATAGCCGTTCCCTTTCCATCTCTTGCAACACATCTTTCATAAACAATCTGTATCGCTATCCCAACGCAGCGTGAAAGCCCAAAAAGCACTGTAAAATACTCTGGGAAATCAAATCCAGCAGCAGAAAGAACAGCTCCTGATATCGCATCAACGTTTGGATATGGGTTAGAAACTTTCGGGTTTTCTTTTAAAACTTTTGTTGCAGCCTTTCTAAGTAGCAGAGCAGTTTTTATAAGAGGATGATCACTAAAATGCTTTTCTCCGAACTCATACAAAATACTGGCTCTTGGATCTTCTTCGCGAAGTACCGCATGGCCAAAACCAAAAATGAGTTGTTTATTTTCAAGCCTCTGCCGAACAAGCGCCTCAATATCAGCTTCTGTAGCGCTTTCTCCAACTTGATCAAAGATCTCACGTACAAACTCTAGACAGTCTTGGTTAGCTTTTCCATGTCTTGGACCTGCTAAGGCGCACATAGAAGCTGTAATAGCGCCGTACATATCTTCAAGGCTAGAAGCCACAGCCTTTCCCGTAAACACAGAAAGGTTCCCGCCACCGTGATCGTAATGAAGAATATTAAACAGCCTAAAAGCTTCTGTAAGTTTTTCTTTATCAACACCTGGTGTGTTTAGCATTTCTGTAAAATTCTCAATGTATGAAAGCTGAGCATTTGGTGCAGGGGTTTCTCCCCAGCCTGCATGATAGTTTAATACTGTCGCAACAAGATGAGGAAGTTTTGCCATAAGGTTTAAGCAATCTTCTTTGTAATCATCCTGTGATTCAAGCATACCTAGGATCAGCAGAGCTTCACAAAAAAGCTTCATCGGATGACCTTGTCTTGGGAGCGCTTGGATATGACGGATTACAGCCTGTGAGCAATGTCCTCTATTTTGAAGCTGGCTTGCAAAATCCTTAAGCTCTCCTTCTGATGCTTCTTTACCATGCAGAAGAAGATACATTACCTGTTCAGGTGAATGATCTTTCAGCTCCGATGCTGCTTTACCTCGATAAAAAAGCCCTTTCACAGGATCCACAAACGAAGTCGAGCAATATCCCACAGGATAGCCCCTCATTCCAGTTTCAAGATTATCTTCTGTAACCTCAAAAAGCACTTTACTCATATAACCTCACTTAAAGTAGATCGCCAACGCACTGCTTCTCTTCTACCAGTTCCTTTTCTGTTATTGCAATCTTTTCTTTCATAAATGAATTAATTTCTAGACCGCGTACGATTTCAACCTTTAAATCTTTTGTGGTTCTACATGGGAATGAAAAGATCAAATCCTCATCAATTCCATAGGGATTCCCTTCTGAAAAAAGAGCAACAGAAAACCATTTGTCTTTCTCTGTTTCAGTGTAAAGGGCCTTAGCTGTATCTAATACAGCATTTGCAGCAGATGCTGCAGAAGATTTTCCCCTTGCTTTAATGACAGCGGCTCCCCTTTTCTGTACGCACTCAATAAACTCACCTTCAAGCCACTTGTGATCTGTAACCACATCTACTACAGGTTTTCCCTTGATTCTTGCATTTGAAAAATCAGGAACAAGAGTGGCAGAGTGGTTTCCCCAAATGATCACATGGTCGATCTCTGTCACATCAACGCCGGCTTTACTTGCAAGCTGCGCCTCTGCTCTATTCTGATCAAGGAACGTCATTGCAAAAAAACGATCTTTCGGCACCTTGTCTGCATAGTGCATAGCAATCCTGCAGTTCGTATTACACGGGTTACCAACAACAAGAACTTTCACATCCTTTGATGCTTTATTTAGGGCTTTTCCCTGTTCAATGAAGATTTTTCCATTGTCTGCAAGTAGATCTTTTCTCTCCATGCCCGGCCCCCTTGGCTTTGCTCCAACGAGCAAAGCAAGATCTATGCCATCAAAAAGCTCATGGGGGTCCGATCCAATTTTGATTTCTTTAAGCAACGGAAAACTACAGTCTTCAAGTTCCATAACAACCCCCTTAAGTGCTTCCATTGCAGCTGGAACTTCTATTATGCGTAGCTCAAGAGGAGTATCCCCTCCAAAAAGCTCTCCTGATGCAATGCGAAATAGTAAACTATATGCAATCTGACCAGCTCCGCCAGTAATTGCGACCTTTTTTAGTGCTTGTGTCATAGAAATCACCTTTGTTTGAAAATCTTTTCCTACTAAACTAAAATATCTTGGAAGAAGTTTCAAACAAAATTTTTTTCATCACTTAAGAAATATTGACAATTGGTGTATACGAAAGTAAGGAGACTATTGTGCTTAAATATTGGCTAATGAAATCAGAACCTATGTGTTTTAGTATTGACGACTTAAAAAAAACGAAAAAGAGTCCTTGGGATGGTGTAAGAAACTACCAAGCACGCAACTTTATGAGAGATCTCATGAAAGTTGGAGACAGGATTCTTTTTTATCATTCTAATGCTAAACCACCTGGAGTTGCAGGGGTCGCAAAGGTTTGCTCGAAACCATATCCCGATTTTACAGCCTTTGATAAAAAGGAGCAGCACTACGACCCTAAATCTACGTAGGATGATCCCACCTGGATGATGGTGGATGTTTGTTTTGTGAAGAAATTCGATAAACTTGTTGCTTTGCAATACCTTAGGAAAACAAAAGAGCTTGATGACATGCTACTTCTGAAAAAAGGATGCARACYATNCYRKCAKGNYRATTNNSWMGWWKMRCTTNNKYYYKWTMRAWRMTMTGGGNRMKACWTRMRKATGNAWAATAAGAAATACATACTCGCAATTTCTTGTTCGGATGTTATGGGCATCATAGCAGCTATATCAGGCCACTTTGTAAAATATAACGCTTTTATCATAGAATCTTCCCAGTATAGCGATCCAAGAAGTAATAACTTTTTCATACGTATTGTTTTTGAATCTCCAACAACGGCATCAACATCCATTGCAGATAATTTCCACGTTGTTGCTGATAAATTTCAAATGGAATGGTCTTTGCAAGATGTTCATTACAAACCTAAAGTTCTGCTCATGACATCGAAAGCGAGCCACTGCCTTGTAGATATTTTACATAAAGTACGGTGTGGTAGTCTTGACATTGAAATTCCCGCTATTGTTTCTAATCACACAGATCTTGAGCACATTGCAAAATGGTACGAAGTACCTTTTCACCATATGCCCATTACCAAAGAGAACAAAAAAGAGCAGGAAGAAAACCTTACAAAGTTAATTGAAGATTTGGGGATAGAGCACATTGTTCTTGCAAGATACATGCAAATCCTCTCACCCGAGTTCTGCAACAAATATATGGGACGAATCATCAATATTCATCACTCGTTCCTTCCAAGCTTCAAAGGATCTAGACCTTACCATCAAGCTTTTGATAAAGGGGTTAAGATCATAGGAGCCACATCGCACTATATCACAAATGATCTTGAAGAAGGACCTATCATTGAGCAAGAAATCATACATGTGACTCACAACCACACACCTGAAAAACTCATTGAACTTGGATGCGATATTGAAGCATCTGTTCTTTCAAAAACTGTTAAATTGCAAAGTGAAAAAAGAATATTTATCAATGGCAGTAAAACTGTCGTATTTAAGAGGTAAAAACCCATGACAAGTCAGGAGAAAAAAGGAAAGACTATCGAGGATTCGTCTGTTGAAGATCACACTTACCGCATTTTTCCAAACGATTTAAACTCCAACGGAACTGTCTTTGGTGGTCTTATTATGAGTGTTCTTGACCGTATTGCTCTTGTAGTTGCTGAAAGGCACTCAGAAACAACTTGCGTGACAGCATCTGTAGATGCTCTACATTTTCTGCAGCCAGCAGGTAGAGAAGACAACCTCATCTTTAAAGCCGCTATTAATCATGTTTGGAATACCTCTATGGAGGTTGGTCTAAAAGTTGTAGCTGAACACGGAAAAACAAGAAAAAGCAGACACATTGTTTCTGCTTACTTTACGTTTGTGGCTCTTGACAAACACCAGAACCCAACTTCTGTTGCTCCTATCCTTCCCAAAACTAAAGATGAAAAAAGAAGATTTAGAGAAGCAGAGATCAGAAGAAAGCACAGAGTCATACACAAGAAAGAAATCGCAAAAGAGCGAAGCGCAGAATAGCCTACAAACTGTCTAAGACACGGAAGATATACTTTCTCACGTTGTGGAAACAAAGATCCCTTGACTTAAGCCCAATATAGTTGTCAGGTCTTATCAGATAGAGATATGAGAACGCTGCATGATAGGCATAAGGAACTTGCTCCTTGTGAAGAAGAATAGCAAGCAAGAGTCCCGTTGGGCCCGGTCCTACGATTAAAAACTTCACCTTTTGCCATAGCTCGTACCTCTAAGTCCTTGATATTAGATTTTTTTTAAAGATTCAAGGAGAATACAAAAGAGCCTATTCTCCTTCTTTCAAAACATGTTATACATGAAAAGACTGATTAACAATTTAAGCTCACGCGCTCAAAGGCATAAAAAATAATTTAAACTCTTGAGGTTTCTTTTTTACCATTACATAAGTTATGATGAGCGCCTTTAAATCAAAGAGCGAAGAGAATACTTATGATCGAAGATATCAAAAAAATCATCGAAGGTACCATAGACGGTAGCATCGCAATTGTTGAGAATCCACAAGGTGATGACAAGCATTTCGAGGCTATTGTCATCTCAGAAAAGTTCGAAGATAAGACCCTTGTTATGCAACATAAGATGGTCATGAACGCACTCAAAGAAAAATTTGACACTTCTTTGCACGCTCTTCGTTTAAAAACACTTACCTTAAAAGAATATGAAGTTATCCAAGAGGAATTAAAATGCAACGAGATTTAGAAAAAGTACTCCAATCAATCGATGAAGATGTAAAAAAACACCCTGTAATCCTCTACATGAAGGGCACAAAACTCATGCCTGTATGTGGATTTTCCTCTCAAGTTATAGCTGTTCTAAACAGCCTCGGCATTGATTTTGAGACCCGCAATATCTTAGATGATGAAGATCTAAGAGCTGCTATTAAGGTTTATTCTGACTGGCCAACGCTTCCTCAGCTTTATGTGAATGCTGAATTCGTTGGTGGATGCGATATCGTGATCGAGCTATTTGAAAGTGGAGAACTTGAGCAAATCATTAGCAAGCAGTCTGTATAAATAATGAACAACCTTCTTTTGTTTTTTCCTCATACTCTTTTTGTTACTATTGTAACAATTATTGCTCTTAGGATGGGCAAGGAAGCTCTGATTGCGGTATTTTGCCTTTTTGCCCTGGTTCCAAAWATATTTATTTTAAAGCAAATTGATATCTCTTATTTCACTATCACGTGCTGCGAACCTTACATTGTAGCAGCCTTTCTTTCTTTGAATTTGCTTCAGCACCATTTTGGAAAAGAGATATCCAAAAAAGCCATTACTATCTGCTTTTTCATACTGGGGTCATTTGCCGTACTTTCGGCGTTTCAGCTTCTATACACACCAAGTATTCATGATACAGCACATGGGACGTATGTGGCTCTATTAAAACCCATGCCTCGTATTATTCTTTCTTCGTTTTTGGTAACCTTCCTTGCTCAANGGTTTGATAGAAGGCTGCAGWTATTTGTGAGAGAAAAATGGCCAAAAATCCCCTATACCTTTGGAATATTTATCCCCATTTGTATTTCACAAGCGTTTGACACAGTTGCTTTCAGCTATTTAGCTCTTTACGGCGTCATGCACAATATTACAGCAATCATCCTCGTAAGCTACGTAACAAAACTTGTTGTTATTCTTTGTATGTCTTTCCTTGTGAAATTCTCATCTAAGTGGATCAGAAAAGAGGTCGCCGTATGAGTGTTGCAACAGGATTTCATTTTGAGCTGATCCACAAGTCTAAAAAATCTAGAGCTCGAGTTGGCCGTATCCACACATCACATGGAGTGATAGACACCCCAAACTTTGTAGCAGTTGGTACTAATGGAACTCTCAAAGCTATTGATAATGAAGTAGTCTCAAATATCGGGCTGCAGCTCATGTTTTGTAACACCTATCATCTCATGCTGCAACCCGGAACAAAAACGATCGAAAAAGCCGGGGGACTCCACAAATTCATCAATAGAAACCTTCCTATCATCACAGACTCTGGAGGCTTCCAGGTATTTAGTCTTGCTTATGGGTCTGTTGCATCGGAGCTTAAAAGCAAAGGCTCGAAAAGACACAATAAGACAATGTTGAAAATTACAGAAGATGGTGTTCTGTTTAGATCCTACATCGATGGGAAGAAGTTTATGCTCACGCCAGAGAGCTCTATACAAGCGCAAAAAGAACTTGGTGCGGACATTATTATTCCATTCGATGAACTTCCCCCTTATCACATCAGTAAAGAAGAGCTCACAAAATCTCTTGATAGAACACACAGGTGGGAAAAGAGATCCCTTGATTACCATAAGAAACATGTAAATGACCAGGCTATGTATGCGGTAATCCATGGAGGCGTCGACCCTGAGCTTCGAAAGAAAAGTGTTGATGTACTTTGTAATCTTGATTTTGATGGCTACTCCATTGGAGGCAGCCTTGGAAAAACCAAACAGGAAATGTACGATCTTCTTAGCTATACCATGCCAAGACTCCCTGAGGATAAGCCCAACCATCTACTTGGCATCGGAGATCTTGAATCTCTTGAGAACTGTATCCCTTTTGGAATAGACACTTTTGATAGCTCCTACCCAACAAAAGCTGCAAGACATGGAGTCGCCTTCACAAGAAATGGAAATCTTAAAATAAGTAAATCTATTTTTAAATCTGATTTTGGACCTCTTGAGGAGGGCTGCGAGTGCCCCACCTGTAAAAACTACCATAGAGGGTATCTACACCATTTGACAAAGGCAAAAGAGCTCATATCTCTCACCCTTATGTCTATCCATAACCTTCATTATATGGTGCGCCTCATGGAAGACTATCGAAATAAAATTTTATTAGACGAAATCTAATAAAAAGAGCTTAGTTACTTCAATCGAAAAGACTCCGAAGGTTGACCCTCCCTAAATATTTTGATATAATGCTCGTCAAATCCACGGAAGATGAAGTCTATGCAAATACTAATTGTTTTTTTAATGTATGCTCTTTGGTCCAGCAGTTTCCCTCTTGGGAAATACGCTGTTCAGTATGCTCCCCCTGTATTTTTAACAAGTTTTCGTATGCTCCTTGCGGGAGCGATCTTGCTCATCTTTCTATTCTTCAAAAGAAAAACAGACTTTAAGATAAAAGCTCGGCAATATCTCTCTCTATGCATCCTTGGGTTTTTCAGTATTTATCTTACTAATATCTGCGAGTTCTGGGGACTTCAGTATTTAAGCGCGGCAAAAACCTGCTTTATCTACAGCCTTTCTCCTTTTTTTGCAGTGCTGTTTTCTTACATCCACTTTAAAGAAAAGCTTACTGTTGCAAAATGTGTCGGCCTGCTTATTGGATTTATTKGAYYYWTSYMARKSYKTMTARKKCWRYCARKMYSKRAAGGACTACTAAGCATCTCATCTTTCCTGTCTTGGCCAGACCTCGCTATTGCAGCTGCAGCTTTATTTTCAGTATACGGCTGGGTTCTTCTCAGGCTCCTTGTAAAAGATGATAAGGTCTCACCTGTTATGGCCAACGGAACGAGCATGATCTTCGGAGGGCTCCTTGCTCTTGGGCATTCATTCTTTGTAGATGTATGGTCTCCAACTCCGATTGCAGGCGGAAATTTCATGCCTCTTTTTGGAGGGGTGATTGCAATGACATTCATCTCAAACATCATCTGTTTCAACCTCTATGGATACATGCTAAAGCGCTTCACAGCAACGTTTCTATCGTTCGCAGGCCTCTTAAGTCCTGTGTTTGCATCGCTAAACAGCTGGATTATTCTTGGAGAAAAACCCTCTTATATCATTTTCTTATCAACAGGTGTTGTTTGCTTTGGTCTTTGGATCGTGTACAGATCGGAACTCAAGCAAGGATATATCAAAAAGAAAGCCAAAAACGCAGTCGCTTCTTAGCGCCCCTTTACAATTTTTATAAATACAAACGTACGATCTATATATAAATAAAAATCAGTAAGACTGATATGAACGTTCGTCCACTTAATAAAGAAAATCTATCAAACTTTCTGCCCCCCTTCGTATTATGAAGGAGATACCGGGGACTTGGTAGCCTGCTGCTCCTTGCATTCATATAAGGTTTTTTTGGGGTTAAAACTCTTCATTTTATAGACGCAACTGGTAATGGTTACGCATAGAACCGTATTGCTTTGATTGCTCTACAATCTGCATGCCTGCATTTTGCAACATTTTGTTTGATGCAAAATTATCAATTCTTGCTGTTGCCTCTATTGCTTGAAAAGAAAACTCCCTAACCGTGTAACCTTTTGCTTTTATTGCAGGTGCTAAAGTGTGCAGAAATAGCTCAGTAACTTCAGAACCCAGTCCTTTGCCCCAAAACTCTTTTCTAAGCGCTACAGCATACTCAGAAAAGCCTTGGATCAAGCTTCCACCAAGCACGGCAAAGCCCACATAACTTTTTCTATTCGCTTTATCTTTAGAAAAAATCGAAAAACCCGAAAAGGGATTATTTGCGCGAAATTTATTAACCCAACGATTTATACGAGATGCGCAATAGTCTCTATCTTTTGTACAGCCTGTTGCGAACTTTCTCATTACAACAGGATCACTAAACAAGCTATAAAAGTTATCAAGATCATCTTGCCTAACAGAACGGATGTAAAGGTTTTTAGATTCCATTGTGAGATTAAGTTCTCCAAAAGCATCCAAATCAAAAGAAAGATCAAAGCAGTCTGTTTCAAGAAGCGGAACAATCGACATTTACACCAAAAAATTAAGGGAATAAATATAGAAAARAAAGGAATTAATTTCAGTGTATATAAAAAAAGACCGCATAGCGCTAACTATACGGTCTTGATTGTATATAAAAAAAACTTGGCGACGTCCTACTCTTCCGTACTCTTGAGTACAGTACCATCGGCGATGAAAAGCTTAACTTCTGAGTTCGGGATGGGATCAGGTGTATCCTCTTCTCTAAAATCACCAAGAAAAAATCTTTAGAATTTGACATTTACGTCTTAATTTCAGAAGGCGATGCTTAAAAACCYTCATGCAACTTGTTGGTCTTTTATTCACTAGCTCATTGATAAGTATCTTATCAGTGCGCTAGAGAAAAAAAAGTGTCCAAGCCAGTGGACCTATTAGTACTGGTAAGCTAAACACATTGCTGCGCTTACACATCCAGCCTATCAACCCTGTAGTCTTCAGGGGGTCTCATTGGGATACCTTATCTTGGAGGAGGCTTGGCGTTTAGATGCTTTCAACGCTTATCCTTTCCAAACATAGCTACCCGGCTATGCCCTTGGCAGAACAACCGGAACACCATTGGTTTGTCCACTTCGGTCCTCTCGTACTAGAAGCAGCTCTCCTCAAGTATCCTACGCCCACAGCAGATAGGAACCAAACTGTCTCACGACGTTCTGAACCCAACTCGCGTACCGCTTTAATAGGCGAACAGCCTAACCCTTGGGACCTTCTCCAGCCCCAGGATGCGATGAGTCGACATCGAGGTGCCAAACCGCCACGTCGATATGAACTCTTGGTGGCGATAAGCCTGTTATCCCCGGAGTACCTTTTATCCGTTAAGCGACGGCGATTCCACTTTCAACCGCCGGATCACTAAGCTCAGCTTTCGCTCCTGCTTGACATGTACGTCTCGCAGTCAACTTGCCTTATACCTTTACGCTCTATTTGTGATTACCAACCACAATGAGGCAAGCTTTAGACTCCTCCGTTACTCTTTAGGAGGAAACCGCCCCAGTCAAACTGCCCGTCTAACACTGTCCGACTCCCAGATTCATGGGATATCGTTAGATTTTCAATCTGCCAAAACCGGTATTTCAAGGATGACTCCATAACTCCTGACGAAGCTACTTCAATGTCTTCCGGCTATCCTACATATGACAAGTCAAAAGCCAATATTAGAGTGCAGTAAAGGTTCACGGGGTCTTTCCGTCTTACTGCGGGTAAACGGCATCTTCACCGCTACTACAATTTCACCGAGTCTCTTGTTGAGACAGCGCCCAGATCGTTGAGCCATTCGTGCAGGTCGGAACTTACCCGACAAGGAATTTCGCTACCTTAGGACCGTTATAGTTACGGCCGCCATTCACCAGGGCTTAAGTTCAATGCTTCGCTCCGAGGAGCTAACAAATCCCTTTGACCTTTTGGCATTGGGCAGGCATCACACCATATACTTCCACTTAACGTGTTTGCATAGTGCTGTGTTTTTGTTAAACAGTCGCCTGGGCCATTTCTCTGCGGCCACCAAGTGCTCAAAACGCGAAGTCTATCACACCCGGTGGCTCCCCTTCTCCCGAAGTTACGGGGATAATTTGCCGAGTTCCTTAACAAGAGTTGTCTCGCGCGCCTGAGAATATTCTTCACACCCACCTGTGTCGGTTTTGGTACGGTCACCATCGACAGCTAGAAGCTATTTCTAGGAAGCATAGCGCTACACCATCAGTTCACCACGAGGGCTCCCTTTATCTGACACCTAAGATTATGCTGGCGGATTTGCCTACCAGCCTCTCTCATATCAAAACGGACATAACCAACAGTCCGCGTGCTTAACATACTTCGTCACTCCATCACTATAGTCTTAGGCGGCGCAGGAATATTTAACCTGCTTTCCATCGCTTACGCATTTCTGCCTCGGCTTAGGGACCGGCTAACCCAGGGAAGACGAGCTTTACCCTGGAAACCTTAGGTTTTCGGCGAGGAGGATTCTCACCTCCTTTATCGTTTACTCATGCCATGCATCTTCACTAGTTAGCGCTCCAGTGCTCCTTACAGTACACCTTCAGCGCCCTAACTACGCTCTCCTACCGCTTGTACTTACGTACAAACCCGCGATTTCGGCTCTATGCTTTAGTCCCGTAAATTATCGGCGCAAAGTCTCTCGATTGGTGAGCTGTTACGCACTCTTTAAATGATGGCTGCCTCTAAGCCAACATCCCAACTGTCTTTGAAACTTCACTTCCTTACACACTTAGCATAGAATTTGGGGCCTTAATCGGCGATCTGGGCTGTTCCCCTTTTGACTACGAAGCTTATCCCCCGCAGTCTATCTCCCAACCGGGTATACAGTATTCGGAGTTTGATTCCCGTCGGTAGGTCGGTAGACCCCCTTGGGGATTCAGTGCTCTACCCCTGCATACACATATGTTGAGGCTAACCCTAAAGTTATTTCGGAGAGAACAAGATATTACCAAGTTTGATTGGCCTTTCACCCCTACCCACAACTCATCCAAACACTTTTCAACGTGTACTGGTTCGGTCCTCCACAAGGTGTTACCCTTGCTTCAACCTGGTCATAGGTAGATCACTTGGTTTCGTGTCTGCATCATACGACTATACGCGCTTTTCACACTCGCTTTCGCTTCGGCTCCGTAGAGACGTCTACTTAACCTTGCCGTATAACACAACTCGCTGGCTCATCATGCAAAAGGCACGCCATCAGCCATTGTCCTAAAAGGACCATAGGCCTCTGACAGCTTGTAAGCTGCTGGTTTCAGGTTCTATTTCACTCCCTTATCGAGGGTTCTTTTCACCTTTCCATCACTGTACTTGTTCACTATCGGTCATTAACGAGTATTTAGCCTTGGAGAGTGGTCTCCCCAGATTCAGACCGGGTTTCACGTGTCCGGCCCTACTCAGGTACTAGCCTGTTCTTTCCGCCTTTCACCTACAGGGCTTTCACCTTGTGTCGCTCCGCTTTTCAGAGGATTCGGTTAGACTTCTTGATACGTTGTGGCTAGCCCTACAACCCCGCATACAAAGTATACGGTTTGGGCTCTACCCATTTCGCTCGCCGCTACTCAGGGTATCTCTTTTGATTTCTTTTCCTCCGCTTACTGAGATGTCTCACTTCAGCGGGTATCGCTCCGATAACCTATGTATTCAGTTAACGGTACCGGGGCTTTCACCCCGGTGGGTTTCCCCATTCGGAAATTTCCGGATCATAGCTTCTTTCCAGCTCCCCGAAACTTATCGCAGGTAGGCGCGTCCTTCATCGCCTGTTAATGCCAAGGCATCCACCAGCAGCCCTTAATAGCTTGAACACAAAAAAATTATGCTTTAACCATCAAGTCGCATTTTATATAGATTAACAATAT
>NVUU01000042.1 GCA_002402025.1 Candidatus Aerophobota bacterium | reverse complement strand
ACAGCAAAATAAAAGCTTAAAAGCCCACTGGGCCAACATGGTTGTACATGGTTGTCCGCATCTGCTAGGGTATGATCATATCCAAGATGCCGAAGCAGAAGAAATGGAGTCTTTAGAGACTCAACTTATTGAAAAACTAGGGTTTAACAATCCTTACAAGGAGCAATAATTGGCCTTTTTATCCATCTTTTTGATAGGATTTCAGGCTAGGAAAACACTATGAGTGACGATAAAAACAAACCAGAGCAAAAGAGAAAACTACCAGGTGGTTTTCTAATATTTTTGCTGGCTGCAGTGCTTATTATTCTTCTTATTCAGAACTTTACAGGTGATAAGGGAGGGCGTGTATCTTTTTCGCACCAGGTAGAACACCTTGTTAACCTTGACTTACTAGACAAAGATAGCTCTAAGAAAACAGCATTAAACGATAATTTGGTTACCTTTAGTGGGAAATTTAAAGAAAACCTGACCGAAGATAGTAAATCTAGATTTAGATATCTAGAACTTCTAAATAGAAATCATGAGCTTGCTCATGAGAAGAAGAGGCTTGCTGAGGATCTATCCGTTCTCGAAAAGAATGTGGTTGACTCAGGGGTGCTATTTCTCCAGATAAGCGCGATTTCGATTCCTAAAGGCGGCTATAATATTATTGGGCCTTACTACGACTCTCTTGAAAGAGAGAGCTCAATCTCAATTAAAAGGTTGCCCGTAAGAGACATAGTTAGTATTAAAGATGTTGAAAATCTCTATAGATCGTCTATGGCAGCGCCGATAGCTCTTGGTGTAGATGCTCTTGGTAAAGACTTATCCCTTCTTATACAGCATTTTAGATCTCCAACACTCGGTATTGGAAGCGAGTCATTAAAGACAGAGCTTAAAAACCTTCATGAGAATGTGGATGAATCTCTTACAGGAACATCCACTCTTACACCACAAGAAAAACTCGCTGTATATAAAACCTCAATTGTAGACCTCAATAAGATTGTAAGAGAGCTAAATGCGACACAGAATCACGCAAGACTTCTTCCAACAAGAAGTGTAAGAAATTATCTAGAAGACTTATCACAGTATACTGTGATTTATGAGAATCTATCAAAAAATGGTGCTCAGCTGGATAAAGCACGCCAAGGCGTAGCAGATACAGTCTGGTTCTTTAATAATAAAGAAATTTCAACAAGAACCTTAGAAACACAGAATCCAGAAGAGTTCAGCCAGTGGTTTGTTCAAGCGAAAGCAGAATGGGAAAACTTTGCTTATAATAAAGGTGCAGCTTTCAAAGCTCCTGACCAACCAAGAAATACTGTTTTAGAGAAAACATTTAAGAGTGAAGAACCTTCTCCTAACTACTTTAGCTATGTCCTAACGATCCTTCCGGTCCTTCTGATCATCCTTCTCCTATACTTTGTCTTCTCAAGACAAATGAAAGGGATGGGATCTTCTGCGATGAATTTTGGAAAGTCACCAGCAAAAATGTTAAATAAGAATACTAATAAGATAACTTTCAAAGATGTAGCAGGAATTGATGAGGCGAAAGAAGAGCTTGAAGAAGTTGTGGACTTTTTAAGTGATCCAACAAAATACACAGCACTTGGTGCTCATATCCCTAAAGGTGTTCTTTGTATAGGTCCTCCAGGAACAGGTAAAACTCTTATTGCAAAGGCTGTAGCTGGTGAAGCGGATAGACCTTTCTTTTCGATCTCTGGTTCAGACTTTGTAGAGATGTTTGTTGGAGTAGGAGCTTCCCGTATCAGAGATATGTTTGAACAAGCGAAAAAGCAGGCACCTTGTATCGTGTTTATTGATGAAATCGATGCTGTTGGTCGTCATAGAGGTTCAGGTATTGGCGGTGGCCATGATGAAAGAGAACAAACACTTAACCAGCTTCTTGTTGAGATGGATGGTTTTGACACGAATGAGGGTGTGATCTTAATGGCTGCAACGAACAGACCAGATGTTCTTGATAAGGCCTTACTAAGGCCTGGTAGATTCGACAGAAGAATTATGCTAGACCTTCCTGACATTAAGGGACGTTTTGAAATCTTGAAATTGCATGCGAAGAAGATCAAACTTGACCCAACTGTAGACCTTATGGCGATAGCAAGGAATACCCCTGGATGCTCAGGTGCTGATCTTATGAATATCATGAACGAATCAGCACTTCTTGCAGCAAAAAAAGGCAGAAGTGCAGTAACAGGAGAAGATACATTAGAGTCTTGCGATAAGGTGCGCTACGGTAAAGAGCGCAGAAGCCTAGAGCTTGATCAGAGTGAAAAAACAAATACAGCTTTCCACGAATCTGGCCATGCTGTTGTTGGCCTCGTTGTTAAGCATTCTGACCCAATTGAAAAAGTTACGATTGTMCCAAGAGGTATGTCTCTTGGAGCAACACATTTCTCACAAGAGAAAAACAGAGTGAGCTACTGGAAAAAAGAGCTTGTTGACAAACTCGCTGTTCTTATGGGCGGTAGAGTCGCAGAAGAGATTTTCTTAGATGATATTTCTTCTGGTGCTCAGATGGATATTTCGCAAGCTACAGGTCTTGCAAGAAGCATGGTTTGTGAGTGGGGAATGACGGATGCTCTTGGTAATGTTGCTTACGATAATAAGTTCGGAGAAAGCCAAATGTATATGCCTGGCCAATCTGAGAAAACGTACTCAGAACAAACCGCTAAAGAGATTGATGAAGAGGTCAGAAAACTTCTTGATGTGGCCTATAATGAAGCGACACGTATCATTAAAGAGAAGAGCAAAGAAGTAACGCTCATGGCAAATATGCTTATGGAATTTGAGTCTCTTGACCGAGAAGACGTTAAAAAGATTATGGATGGATCTTGGGACTCTGAGATAAAACGCACAAAAAATCAAAACGCTGCAGACGCTCACAGAAAGTTGCCGCCACCACCACCAAAGCAAGAAAGTCAAGACTTTCAGGCTCCGCCAATTGATCCGAGTCCTCAACAAACTTAAATTCATATGGGCTACTTTCAGTAGCCCTTTTTTTTGCATTCATGAACTTGGATAATTTATTCTATCGAACCAACTGTCTGATTCAAGATGTCAAAATTTTTTAAATATTTACTTTGAGAAAAAGAACTGAATATTCAAAAGTCTTCATGATTTCTTAATTTAATAAATAGAGGAATGCTATATGTTGCCAGTAAATGAGCAGCCGTTCCACAGATTAGAAATAAATTATACGGATGTTTGTGCTCATTGCAATAAATATTTGGTTTCGCAATCTCAACTTGATTCTTCTACAAAAGTGGCCCTTTTTTGCACTGAACAGTAGTGATACTGTCAATAAGAGCCGGGTCTTAGTTTGGAAGAAGGGGCCCCTTAATTCTTTGAGCATGATAAGCAGAGAGAAAAAGACCTTTTCCAATCGACATCGTCTAGCCCTGAAGGGATTTACCAAGACCTCCAAATACACTTGAAACCTTAAACAGAGTCGATGCAGCTTTAGGTATAAGAACAGCCTTTCCAGCACTTGGGAATGTATGCAATAGGAGATCATAACCGTCAATAGAGGTATATGCAAGGCTAGTTGCAAGGCTCTGGGGCGCCAAAGTATAGCATGGTTCCTCCAGCGATTACAATCCCAGTAGCGCCTAGCATAAGAATAGCTTTTCTTTTTAAGGAGGTGTGTTCGGAAATTTTCAACGATGCTGTAACTTTGTTAGCGAAGTATTTTGAAGCTTCAAGAGCAAGACTTCCAGCAAGTGATAGTCCAAGAGAGTTGCTCCTGCTAGTTTCTTAGCTCCTACGGTTAAAACTCCTGAAAGTAGGTTGATTGAGTGGATTGAGATGAGCGTCTTCTGTAATGGTGTCATTGTCAGGCTTCCTTGCAGAGAGTTTAGCTACTGTAGTTCACTTTAGAAAGATATGTGCGATGTCTTTTCTAATTCAGTAAAACAAATATTGATTTCTTATTAAAAAAAAAGAGCTGCAGATACTTCTGCAGCTCTTAAATTGTGCATTTAGAGCGATGTCTACTTGCCGCTCTTCTCCGGTATAGGAAGAAGTGCCTTATGAGACAGTTTAATCTGTCCTCTATCATTGACGTCGATAACTTTTACATCGATGTAGTCACCAACTTTGRAGTGATCTTCGATTTTATCAATACGTTTATGAGCAAGTTCTGAAATGTGGCAAAGACCTTCTTTGCTGAAGATAGCAACGAAGACACCAAACGCTACAACAGAAACAATTTTTCCTTTGTAGGTTGTTCCAATCTCAACATCTGCTGTAAGATCATGGATGATGCTTTTAGCTTTAGCCATAGACTCTGAACTTGTTGATGAGATGTTTACCTTGCCATCATCATCAATATCGATCTCAACGCCTGTTTCATCGACAATAGCTCTGATCTGCTTACCGCCAGGACCAATTAGTAAGCCAATTTTACTTGGTTTTACTTGAATAGTCTCAATACGTGGAGCGTACTGAGAAAGATCATCAGATACTTTTGGACAAGCTTCAAGCATTTTGTTCAGGATATGAATTCTGCCTTCTTTTGCTTGAGCAAGAGCAGTTTTCATAATCTCTTTAGAGATCCCTTCACCTTTAATATCTAATTGGAATGCTGTGATCCCGCGAGCATCACCAGCGATTTTAAAGTCCATATCGCCAAGTGCATCTTCAAGACCAAGGATGTCAGATAGAATAGCAAAACGATTTTCTTCAAGAATAAGACCCATTGCAATACCAGCAATTGGCTTTTTCACAGGAACACCTGCTGTCATCATAGAGAGACATCCACCACAGATAGAAGCNATTGAAGAGGAGCCGTTAGACTCTGTAATGTTTGCTTCTAGTCTGATTGTATATGGGAAGTCTGACTGATCTGGGATCGTTGCACTTAATGCTCTTTCAGCAAGCTTTCCATGACCAATTTCTCTTCTTCCTGGAGGTCCAATTCTACGAACTTCACCAACGGAATATGGAGGAAAAGCATATTGAAGATAGAAAGTTCTTGTGCCATCTTCTGTTAGCGTTTCAAAACGCTGTCCTGAATTCTTTCCGCCAAGAGTACAAACTGAGATCGATTGTGTTTCTCCACGGGTAAATAGAACGCTACCATGTGTTCTTGGTAGGGGAGACATATCGATATGTATCGGTCTGACTTCTTCAGTAGTTCTTCCATCAGGTCTTTTACCTGTATCTAGGATTTTATCTCTTAGAAGTTTTGAAGTAATCTTTTTGAATGCAATTTTTGCATCAACAGCATTGAACTTGGATTCTTCTCCTTCTGGGAAAAGAGACTCCATAGCTTTTCCTTTGATCTCTTCAAAAGCAAGCTCACGCTCATCTTTCTTGCTGATTTCTAAGGCTTTAGCCAGTTTTTCAGAAGTGAGTTTCGTAAGTTCTTTTGTAAGATCTTCAGGAATAACTCTTAAGCCATCCATGTTTTTTTCAACACCGGCAAGCTTTTGGAAATCAAGCAATACTTGGCAAATCTGTTTAATCGCTGTGTGACCTTCTTCAACAGCCTCAAGAAGTTCTTCTTCTGATAGGAAGTCGCAATATCCCTCAATCATAAGGATCGCATCTTCAGTACCCGCAAGAATAAGATCGAGCTTAGATTTCTCCATGTCCTCGTAGGTTGGGTTGATGACGAAGTTGTCATCGATGAGACCGACTCTTACAGCTCCAATTGGCTTGATAAATGGAACATCAGAGATGACTAGTGCTGCAGAAGCCGCGCAGATAGCAAGAGGCTCTGTCTGAGTAACACCATCAAATGATAGTACAGTTGCTTGTAGTTGAAGCTCTTTATAGAAGCCTTCAACAAACATAGGTCTTATAGGTCTATCGATAAGTCTACATGTTAAGATTTCTTTCTCTGTAGGTCTTCCTTCTCTTTTAAGGAATCCGCCAAGTGTCTTACCAGCAGAAGAAAATTTTTCAAAGTAGTCCACTCTTAGTGGTAGAAAGTCGATGTCTTCAGATACTGACTTTGACATACATACAGTAGAAAGTATCATAGTATCGCCGCAGCGAAGCATTACAGACCCATTAGCCTGTCTTGCGATCTTTCCTGTCTCAAATGTAATTTCTTTACCTCCGACAGATACTGAGGCGTGTTTTTGCTCAAACAAGATGAACTCCTTGCATTGTTTATGTGATCGCTTGAGCCATGAAATAATTCATTTTTTAAAGCCAGTTTAAAAAACGAGCTTTAAATTGGGTCAAAAAARTGAATATATAGCATGTGTTGGATCTCAAACGATCTCACATGGGTTTTGAAAGGGATCAGTCTAACAACTTAATTGATTAGAAGCAACTGAGGGGGAGTGCTGGTAGGAATTAGACAAAAAAAAGCGTCAGGAACCATCCTGACGCTTTAAAAACCATAAAAAAATTTAAACTTTACTTACGTAGGTTCAACCTAGTGATAAGTGTCTGATAACGTTTCGTATCAGTAGAGTTTAAATAATCGAGCAGCTTACGTCTCTGTCCAACAAGCTTTAAAAGAGCAAGCCTAGAGCCATGATCTTTCGGAGCGAGTTTTAAGTGTTCCGTAAGTTCTGCAATTCTTTCAGTAAGAATCGCRATCTGCACGTCAGCGGATCCAGTATCTTTTTCGTGTAACTGGAACTTTTTAGTAATTTCTTCTTTCGTACCTTTATCCAAAGACATTATTATCTCCCCTTACTTGAGAGTTTAAGACATAGACATTAAATTCTGTTAAGAAAATCATATACGATTATAGCAGCAATTTAGAATAGGAGCAATGTAAATAACACGCTCCTGGGGATCTGCTATCAATTTTGAATTTCGATCCGTAAACCTAATTTTTAATTAGTATAAAAGGTGATTTTTCTTAGGAAAATACTACTGTAACTAGGTAGAATTAATCTATAGTAAAATTTAATAAAGTGCAATTAATGAAAGATGATAGTTCTTATATGAAACTTGCTCTTAAGCAAGCAAAAATTGCTTACAAAAAAAATGAAGTTCCTGTTGGTTCTGTGCTTGTTTGTGATGGAATAATCCTTGCAAAATCTCATAATTTAGTTGAAGTAATGAAGGATGCGACAGCTCATGCTGAGATGTTATGCATCAAAAAGGCGTCTCAGATGCTAGGTAGCTGGCGGCTTCTTGGTACCACCTTATATACTACGTTAGAGCCTTGCTCTATGTGCTACGGAGCTATTATGTTATCCAGAGTTAAAAGGGTAGTGTTTGCAGCAAAGGATATCAGGCATGGAGCTTGCGGCAGTTGGGTAGATCTCTCAAAGGAAAAACATCCTACCCATGTACTTGAAATCAATTCAGGTCTTTATGAAGATGAGGCAAGTTCATTAATGAAAGAGTTTTTTCAAAAAAGAAGGCATGAGAAAGAAAATGCGCACATATGTATCACTTGAAGATGTTTTTGAAGAATTGATCGATCAGCAGAAAGCAAAACTGCTTAAGTTCGGCAGAAGGATCATTCCTTATCTAACGAAGGATGATATCTTGCAGCCGAATGACTATCCCGAGCTCGAAAATAATCCTTTCTTTAGATATGAGGAAGGTATTCTAGATGGGTTGCAAACAGCTCAGATGGCGCTCCAAAGGCAGAATAAAAAATCGGATTATTGAGATTTTTTCTTTCTTTTAGAGATTCTGCGCAATCTAAAGCGTTCCATGACAGTAAGGGACTTTTTCCCCTTAGTGGCGATTTTAGACAAGCAAGCATCCATGAACTCTTCGTCAGTTAAAATAGCTCTACCTGTTTTGAAATCATAAATTTTACTGTTTGATGAAAAAGATGCCTCATAGATTGTTGGCTGAGAAAATTTTCTCTTAAATCGATTCCCAAGTCTTATGATCAACCTTTCAAGGCCATGTAATCTTCTAAAGGGACCATGAATACCCCATATAGTAAGGGCGTATGTATAGCCAAAGCCTATGGAAGAGAGGTAGAGTAGGAATGTTAAAAAATTTCCATGAGATAGGTCTACGAGTAGATGAATTCCAAGGGTTCCAACAATCAACCATTTTACTTTTACAGGGATTGCGAAAAAGAGGAGGATCTCAACTTCTGGGAGTAACATCATCCAKGMTGNTRRRWGAGCNMKATMAAGSWGCGYKRRMTMMSRCMANYGKSWTSMTAGTATGTGTTGTTAATATCACAATGGATGCAACAATTCCGCTTGTGATCCCTCCGCCGAGGTAAAGTCCAAGAAAGTGCTTAGGACCTTTTCTGTCTATTACAGAGGAGCCGACTATCCAGATAAAATACATATTAAATAAGATGTAAAATATCAAAGAGAGGCTGAGCCCGCCAGCAACAGGTGCTACAAAAAAGTAGGTTAGAATTTGCCAAATAAAATACTTTTTTAGACCCCATAAAGAGAGGCTGAACCACATCTGCGGACCAGGGATTCCAAAGAAGTAGGGGAACATTGCGTCGCATAGCGCGCAAAAAAGGCAAAGCCCGATAGTAAGTAGTATCACGACCTTAAGTGGTCTTGAAGTGTATGCTGGGCTTAGTCTGGATGAAAAATAGCTCACAAAATGGCCTAAAATAACTGTTTAATAGGAGTTGATTATTTCAAATTTTGGATTTGTTCGCAACTCTTGCAAGCTCTATATTTTCAAAAACGATAAAGGTAAATAGATTTTTGATAAATTCTATTGAAGTTCTTACTAAGAATTCTCTTGTTTTAAAAGGAATCTCTCAGCTAATCTAGTGCTTTATTTTTACAAAATACCCCCTAAAAAAGAAGGATATAGAAAATGAAGAAGAAAGGTCATCCTCCTTATCAAGATGTTTTATTCGTGGATACAGCAACAGGACATAAGTTTATTTGCGGAAGTACTCTTCGCCCGAAAGACACAGAAGAATTCGAAGGTAAAGAATATCCGATGTACAAAGTGCCGATTTCCTCAAAATCTCATCCTTTCTTTACTGGAAGTCAGCAGTTTGTTGATGCTGAAGGTAGAGTAGACAAGTTCAAAAAACGTTACTCTAATAAGAAGAAAGAAGCTGTCGCGATTGCTGAGAAGCAAAAGAAGAAAGAAGAAGAAGTGAAAGAAGCTAAAAAATTAAAGAAGCCAGCTACAAAAAAAGCAGTAGTTCTCGTGAAAAAGACAGAAACTCCTGTAAAGAAGGCGGCGGCTACTAAGGAAAAGAAAGCTCCTGTAGAAAAAGCAGCTACAACTGCAAAGAAGAAGACCGTAGCAAAAAAGCCTGCTACGAAGTCTAAGAAAGAAAAAGAATAATCCTCTCCAGTATTGTCTAATATGGAAGAGAAAATACAAGAGCTTCTTAAGCGCTTTGATGATATCGAGGCGCAACTTGGATCTCCTGATGTTGTATCAGATCAAAAAAAATACAAAGAACTCACCTCAGAACATGCTTATCTTTTAGAAATAAAGGAAACGTGGACACGTTTGCAGACAGCTTCAAAAGCAATTGTCGAAAGTCAATCTATGCTTAAGACAGAGTCTGATCCTGAGATGCTCGAGATCATAAAGGAAGAGATTACGACTTCTGAGAAAAGCAAAGAAAATTTGCAAAAGGAAATCGAAACACTTCTTGTTCCTCCAGATCCAAGAGATCATAGAGCGATCATTATTGAACTAAGAGCTGGCACAGGTGGTGATGAAGCTGCAATATTTGTTGGAGACTGTGTTCGCATGTACAAAAACTATGCGGTCGAAAACAAATGGAGTTATGAGCTTCTTACAAGTGCTGAATCAGACGTTGGTGGATTCAAAGAATATATCATGGTTCTTTCTGGAAAAAATGTATTTAGATTCATGCAATATGAAGCTGGGACTCATAGGGTTCAAAGGGTTCCTGTAACAGAAACGCAAGGCCGTGTTCATACCTCTGCTATAACCGTTGCAATACTACTTGAGCCAGTTGAAAAAGAGCAGGTTAAGGTTGATGAAAAAGACCTTAAAATTGACACTTATAGAGCATCTGGTGCTGGTGGTCAGCATGTAAATACAACGGATTCTGCTGTGCGTGTTACGCACATTCCAACAGGAACCGTCGTGTATTGCCAAGAAGAGCGTTCTCAGCATAAGAATAAAGACAAGTGTATGAGACTTCTCAATGCGAAACTAGCAGAAGCGAAAAGAAGAAAAGAAGAAGAAGAGAGATCTTCTCTTCGTTCCTCTCAAGTCGGATCTGGGGACAGATCAGAAAGAATTAGAACATATAATTTCCCTCAAAACAGAGTCACAGATCACAGGATTGATTTGACTCTGTATAAGCTGGATCAAATAATGGAGGGAAATCTCTCTGAGATTACCCAAACGCTTGTTGCGCATTTCCATGATTTAAAGCTTAGGCAGTCTTAGGTTTTATGGAGCTTCGTTCTCATAATTTATCTCCCTTAAAAAAACAGTATTTGTCTGACAGTCTTTCAAAAAGAGATTTCTTTGAAATAGTTGCGCATGTTTTGAATAAAGGCTGGCAGGATCTTGTTCACTGTCCTGAAGAGAGCGTGTCTCGAGATGATTTCATAAAGATAGAAGTTCTTTTAGAAAAGAAAATATCCGGAATGCCTTTTGCAAGGGTGCTTGGTTATGTGGATTTCTATGATGCGCGAATAGAACTTGATGAAAATGTTCTTATACCAAGGCCTGAAACAGAAATCCTTTTCGACAAAGTTTTAAAAAGAGTGTCAAGCAGATCGATTAGTGTTGTTTTTGATATTTGCACAGGGTCGGGCTGTCTTGGAATTGCATACAAAAAGAAAAACCCATCCTGTGAAGTATATCTCAGTGATATATCAAAAGAAGCATTAGAAAATGCAGCTTCTAATGCTCTCCTTAATCAGGTAAACGTTTCTTTAATTGAATCGGATCTTTTGAAATATTTCCCAAAAGAGCTTAGAGCGGATCTTGTATTTTGCAACCCTCCTTATATTTCAAAGAATGAATATGCTTCTCTTGACAAAAGTGTACATGAGCATGATCCAAAACTTGCTCTTATAGCCGAAGACAATGGTTTGGGGGTGTATAAGCGACTGTCTTTGGAGTTGCCGGGATATTTATCGCCTGGGGCACTTGTCGCCCTAGAGATTGGTTATATGCAAAAAGACTCTGTGAAAGAAATTTTTTCAAGTAGTGTTTGGAAAGAAATTATTTGTGAAAAAGATTTTGCAGGTCTTGATCGTTTCATTTTTCTTGAACTCCATTGATAGATAGAGTAAACTGTATATGATTCTCTTTAAAGGGATTGAAATAACAATTATAACAAATTTTTTAGTGTAAGTTGCTTTTATGTTTGGTGCGTTGACGGAAAAATTCCAAGATGTGTTCTCAAAATTCTCCTCTAAGAAGAGTTTAACTGAGGATAGCATTTCTCAGGCTGTGCGAGAAGTAAGGCTTGCACTACTTGATGCTGACGTCAATTATTCAATTGTCTCTTCATTTGTTAAAAAAATTAAAGAAAAAGCTATTGGACTTGATGTGATCAAGTCTGTATCTCCAAGAGAGCAGTTTATTGATATCGTCCATGAGCACCTTGTTGAGCTTATGGGCTCTGATGAATCAAAGATTCATCTAAGTTCTTATCCGAGCGTTTACCTTATGTGTGGTCTTCAGGGCAATGGTAAAACAACACAAAGTGCAAAGCTTGCACATTACCTTAAGACAAATCACAA
The DNA here is from genome assembly GCA_002402025.1 of Candidatus Aerophobota bacterium. GTDB lineage: Bacteria > Chlamydiota > Chlamydiia > Chlamydiales. The sequence continues at coordinate 2,940 of NVUU01000042.1, read as the reverse complement.
CAAGAAAGWCCTTCTTGTGGCTTGTGATCTTCAGAGGCCTGCAGCAGCGTTGCAGCTTAAAAAGCTTGGAGATCAGGTTGAAGCTTCTGTTTTCATGATAGAAGGTGAAAAAGACCCTGTGAAAGTAGCCAAGAAAGCAATGGACGTTGCTAAAAAGGAAGGTTATGAGTCAGTAATTGTTGATACCGCAGGTCGTCTACATATCGACGATGTATTAATGAAGGAGCTTGAAAAGCTTAAGAAATATTTAGATCCACACGAGATCTTCTTTGTAGCTAATGCAACAACAGGTCAGGATGCTGTAAAAACAGCAGAAGAGTTTGACAAGCGTATTGGTCTTACGGGAACGATTCTAACAATGCTTGATTCCAACGCAAGAGCTGGTGCTGCGATTTCTATTCGTGAAGTTACCAAAAAGCCTCTTAAGTTTGAAGGAATCGGTGAAAAAGTTACAGACTTTCAACTATTCAATCCTCATTCCATGGCAGATCGTATTCTTGGAATGGGAGATGTTATTAATCTTGTTAAAAAGGCTAAAGAACACCTTGATGATGAGGAAAGTGCCCTTATGGAAAAGAAGCTTAAAAAAGCTTCTTTCACGTACGACGACTACTTAAAGCAGATGGGCAAAATCAAGAAAATGGGTTCTTTAAAAAGTCTTTTTAAGATGATGCCTGGATTTTCTCAAATGGGAGATGTCGATATATCAGATAAAGAGTTCAATAAACTCGAAGCAATGATATTATCTATGACCTTTTCGGAAAGACTTGGAATCGATGAATTGCTTCCGTCGAGAAGAAGACGTGTAGCAGATGGAAGTGGAACGACAATTGACGATGTAAACCGCTTGGTAAAGGGTTTCAAGAGATTGAAACAGATGATGAAAAGCATGCCGAAAATGAAAAAGAAAATTTTGAAAGATCCTGACATGATGAAACAAATGGCAGATGGCAAGTCACTATTTTAGAAAATTTGAAAAAAAAAATCCTCATAATTCATAAAATCTATCGAGTTTTTAGCTATTTTTATTAGAATTCGTGGGAAAAAATGGGAGAGATGCACTTATGGCACTTAAAATTCGTTTGCGACAACAAGGACGTACAAATCGTCTTACTTATCGCTTAGTACTAGCTAATTCAAGATCCCCAAGAGATGGGAAATATGTAGAGATGCTTGGGTGGTATTGCCCATGCGAAACTAAAGGAAACACACTTCATGTAGAAGCTGAGCGTGTGGAGTTCTGGTTGAATCAGGGAGCACAGCTATCAGAAAAAGCAGAGTCTTTAGTAAAGAAGGCTGCGCCATCTGTTATGAAAACATATAAAGAAAGAATTGAGAAGCGTGATGCAAAATTACGTGACAAGAGAAAAGCTGCAAGAAAAAAAGCAGGGGAAAAGAAGCCCGTTGCAAAAAAAGCAGCTCCTGCGAAAGCAGCAGCAAAACCTGTGGCTAAAAAAGCCCCAGTAAAAAAATCTACTGAAAAGAAAGATGCTTAAGGTTTTTGAGGTTTTGTGAAGTACTCTATTCTTTCATTATTTCCAGAGTACTTTAGAGGCCCTTTTGATGTGAGTATGATTAAAAGGGCAAGAGATAACAATATTATCTCTATTGACTTGGTGAACATCCGTGATTTCGCAGATGATAAACACCATACAGTAGATGATAGGCCCTACGGTGGAGGGCCTGGGATGGTGTTAAAACCAGGACCCGTTGTAAAGGCGATACGAAATGTAAAAACAGAAGATTCTCATGTGATATATCTATCGCCACAGGGTAAACCTCTAACCGCTGAAAAGTGTAGAGAGCTCTCACTACATAATCATTTGATTCTCCTTTGTGGTCATTATGAAGGCATTGATGAGAGGATCATTGATATAGAAGTAGATGAGGAAGTGAGTATAGGTAGCTATGTGCTCACAAGTGGAGCTCCAGCAGCTGTAGTGCTTGTTGATAGTGTTACGAGGTTTTTACCTAATGCAATTGGGCATCCAGATGCGGTGAAGAAAGACTCTTATGAAGAGGGGATTTTTGATAACCCGCATTACACCAGACCAAGTGAATTTGAAGGATTAAAAGTTCCAGAGGTTTTGTTAGGCGGCCATCACGAAGAGATCGAGAAATGGAGAAGTGAGATGGCAAAGGCGAAGACAAAAGAAGTAAGGCCAGACCTTATTGAGCAGCTTTAGGAACAAAGCAAGATTACATAGATTAGGAGAAATGTAATGAGTCGCATAAGAGTAATTGAAGAGATAGAAGAAAAGCAACTTAGGAAAGATATCCCGCATTTTCGTGTTGGTGATACTCTTAAAGTTCACGTTAAAATTATCGAAGGTAGCAAAGAACGTATTCAGGCAATCACAGGAACTGTGATTGCAATAAAAGGAAAAGGTTTGTCAGAAACTTTTTCACTATATCGTATAGCTTATGGCGCTGCGATGGAAAGGGTTTTTCCTATCCACAGTCCAAGAATTGCTAAGATCGAAGTGATGAAGCATGGTAAGGTTTGCAGAAGTAAGCTTTACTATTTAAGAGGAACTTTCGGTAAGAAAGCGAAAGTTAAAGAACAAATCATGACGAAGAAAAAAACGACTCCAGTAGCAGCTGAAAAAGAAGTTAAACAAGAGCCTGTTAAAGAGGCTCCAAAACCTAAGAATACAGACACAGATAGTAAGAACACCGAAACTTAACATAAGCGGGAATGACAATGACTCAGCAGCAACAGGAAGTGCCTACCTTACTTTTTGAGAACCAAGCTTATGCACTTGGATACGAGATAATAGTTGGAATAGATGAAGCTGGTAGAGGCCCTCTTGCAGGACCTGTCGTTGCGGCAGCCTGCTATGTTCCAAAAGGAATAGAAGTAGAAGGTGCTCTTGATTCAAAACAACTTGAGCCAGAAAAGAGAAACCAAATTTTTGAGTATATCAAGAACCATTCTGA
>NVUU01000041.1 GCA_002402025.1 Candidatus Aerophobota bacterium | reverse complement strand
TTTTGAGTCGATTTACAACCGCTATATCTGATAATTTTGCTAACCCTTTTGATTTAATTCGATTTGTGAGCGATTCTTTTAATTCTGAAAACGTTTATAGACAACTCGCAGAAAAGGAACTTCTTCCTGAATCTTGGGGTGGACAAACCATTACGGTGAACTGCTCTGCAACAACAGGAGAAGGAGTTTCAACACTTCTTGAAATGATCCTTCTTCAAGCCGAAGTCTTAGAACTTGGAGCAAATCCAGAAGCAAGAGCAAGGGGCAGAGTACTTGAGTCCCAACTTCATAAAGGGCTTGGCGCCGTTGCGACCATCCTTATACAAAATGGTACATTAAGAAAAGGAGACGCTCTTGTATTTGATGAGATCTACGGAAAAGTTAAAACAATACATGATGAGCATGGCAAACAAATTCTGACAGCTCCCCCATCAACACCTGTAAAAATCACAGGTCTTTCTGGAATCCCAGAAGCTGGTTGCGAATTCATCGCTGTAGAAAATGAAAAGCAAGCAAAAGAGATTTGCGAAGAAAGAGCCGCCGGACAAATTCGAGCAAGATTAAAAGGGAGAAAGACACAGGTCGAGCTAGAAGGAATGCTTGAGCGTAATCAAGAACTTCAAGCGAAAAAAGTTCTTAACATAATCTTGAGAGCTGATGTACAAGGTTCACTTGAAGCTTTAAAAAATTCTCTTCTGAAAATACCATCCGAAAAAGTAGAGATTAACTTCATCGCAGAAGGTGTAGGACAGATCTCTGAGTCTGATGTTGAACTTGCCGCTGCATCAAGTGCGACAATTATAGGCTTCCATACATCTATTGAAAGACACGCTGAAGAAGATATTTCGAGATTAAAGGTCGTTGTAAAATCACATGACATCATTTATCATCTGATCGATACCGTGAGAGAGCTCATGGTCAAAACACTTGATAAAGTGGCTGAAGAAAATGAAGTCGCAAAAGTCCTCGTAAAGGCAATTTTCAAGGCATCTCACCTTGGTATTATCGCTGGATGTCAAGTTCTTGAAGGAACAATCAAACGTAATCATTTTGTAAAACTTGAACGAGACGGCGAGATCATATTCGAAGGCGAAATCGAGTCGTTAAAACGAGTAAAAGAAGACGTAAAAGAAGTTGCTAAAGGTCTTGAGTGCGGTATCCTCATTAAAAACTTTAGAGAGATACATGCTGATGACATTATAAGAGCTTTTGAAATCACTTACCATGAACAAGGTTTAACTTAAAAAAAATTGAATTGTTATGACAAGACGAACAGATAGATTAAATTCACTTTTGAAAGAAGTCATTTCTGATGTAATCAGGAAAGACGTAAATCACCCAAAAGTCTCTGAATTTTTAACAGTGACAAGCGTTGATATTACAAAAGATTTACACTTTGCCAAAGTGTTCGTAAGTGTCATAGGATCAAAAGAACAGAAAAAAGATACAGTCAGTGCTCTTGAATCTGCCTCCGGCTTCATTGCCGTTCTTGCATCAAAACAAGTAGTATTAAGACATTTTCCATCCCTTACTTTTAAACTGGATGATAGCGTAGACGCTCACCTAAAGATCGACACTATCTTAAAAGATATCCGTGATGAAGAAGGTTCCAGACAAAATATTTCAGACAGCGACTAGGATACATGACACAACCTCAAAAAGAGGGCATCCTTCTTGTAAACAAACCAAGAGGAAAGACCTCTTTCTATCTCGTTAAAACACTTCGTCACCTAACTGGCATAAAAAAGATCGGCCATGCCGGTACGCTTGACCCTTTTGCAACAGGTGTCATGGTCATGCTCATTGGTCGTGACTTCACAAAACTTTCCAATCAGTTTTTAAATTCCGACAAAGAGTATCTAGCAAGGTTAAAACTCGGCTTTACAACCGATAGTTACGATTGCGATGGTGTCATCGTAAAAGGATCCGATACGGTCCCAACAGAAGAAGAAGTGTTAAATGTAATTGCTAAATTTAACGGCGAAATCATGCAAACGCCTCCTATGTACTCTGCTAAGAAAGTTGGTGGTAAAAAACTATACGAACTTGCAAGAAAAGGCATAGAGATCGAAAGAGTTCCACAAAAGGTAGAGCTAACAACTACCTTCATAGAATATGAGTATCCTTATCTTACTTTCCAGTGTGCCTGCACAAAGGGAACTTACATAAGAGCCTTAGCAAACGACATGGGAAAAGATCTCGGATGTGGCGCCTATATAGAAGAGCTCACAAGGCTTAGAAGTGGCAACTTTTATCTTGAAGATTGTGTTGATTATAATACCCTTTCTCTTACAAACTTCGAATATGAGCACCACTTAATAGAGGGACCATGGAAGTTGTCACAAAACTTGAAGATATCAAAACCTGCACAAAGCCCATCGCACTGACGATAGGAACTTATGATGGCCTGCATCTTGGGCATCAAAAGATCTTCCATACGTTAAAAGAGCTCGTTGATAAAGAAAAAGGTACCGTTGTTACGATCAGCTTTTCTAATCATCCCGCAAACGTTCTCAAAAAAGACCTTATCATCCCCAAAATCACCTCAACAGAAGAAAAGTTAACTCTTTTTAAAGCTATGGGTGTAAACCTTACAGTATCGCTTGAGTTCACAAGTAAGCTGCAAAATATGGGTTACGAATCTTTCCTGTCAGAGATAAGAGAAAAGCTTCCGTTTGATTACCTTGTACTTGGCGAAGGTGCAAGCTTTGGTAAAAATAGAGAGGGCAACGAAGAAAACCTTAAAAAACTTGGTAAAAAGCTCGGATTTAAAACGTATTTTGTAGAAAAACTCATTTTAGCCGATCTGCCTATTTCCTCAAAAAGAGTCCGCGAAAAATTAGAAGATGGGGATGTTGAGTTCACAAAGAAACTACTCGGCAGACCTTACGCACTATACGCTCCTTTTAACTTAGAAAAACTCCAAGAAACAGGAGAAAACCGCCTAAAAATCATCTTTGATTTCCAAAACCACTGTATCAYCCCCTCTGGATATTACGTAGTAAACCTAAAATCTGGTGTTCATGAGGCTATCGCTGTTGCTTATCTCACAACTCTTGGATCAGATGCTGAAAGTAAAACTTTCGACCTTGATATATACATCAAAGGCTCTAAAGCCGAGTTCATGAATGACCGAGTAAAGATAGAATTTGTAAGAAAAATCACTTCTTCCAAAACATTCGAAGAAGTGATAGAATCTTCAGACAAAATCAAGCCTCTTAATCTTTAAGGATACCTTTTCTAWKWCWGAANAYRSMRSTMWMATGYGGSATTGTSGGWCTTCCAAATGTTGGAAAATCCACGCTTTTTAATGCCCTTATCAAAAAGATGGCAGCAGAAGCCTCCAACTACCCTTTTTGTACAATCGACCCAAACATTGGTATTGTAGATGTCCCTGATCCAAGACTTGATGTTCTCTCAGGCCTTACCAAAAGCAAAAAGATTATCCCTGCATCCATTAGCTTTGTAGACATAGCAGGCCTTGTAAAAGGCGCTTCAAAAGGAGAAGGCCTTGGGAACAAATTCCTTGCAAATATCAGAGAAACTGATGCTATTGTCCATGTTGTGAGATGTTTTGAAGATGATAATATTATTCACGTTGATGGCAAGATCGACCCGATATCAGACATAGAGGTCATTAACTTAGAGCTAATCCTTGCCGACATGCAGATGGCAGAGAACTCTCTTATAAAGCTTGAARAGCAAGCTAGAGGAAAAAAAGATGCATCACTTGGTGTTGCATCAATGCAAAAAGTCATAGAGCACCTATCAGATGCTAAGCCTGTGCGCTCATTAGAACTCTCTGAAGATGAAAAAGAGAGCATCAAGCTCTATAACTTCATCACAGATAAAAAAGTCATCTATGCAGCAAACGTTGCAGAAGACAGCATCCCCTCTATGCATAACGAACATGTACAAAAGGTTATGGACTTTGCAAAGAAAGAACATAATCTTGTTGTTCCTATTTGCGCAAAGCTCGAAGAAGAGCTTGCGCAACTATCAGATGTCGAATCTCAAGAGTATCTAGAAACTCTTGGACTCAAAGAACCAGGCCTTAGCAGACTGATCAAAATAAGTTTTTCTCTTCTTGATCTGATTACTTTTCTAACAACAGGAGAGCAAGAAACAAGAGCTTGGACAATCAGAGAAGGAACAAAAGCTCCACAAGCTGCTGGGAAAATCCACACAGACATCGAAAAGGGATTTATACGTGCAGAGACTATCACCTTCGGTGATTTTCAATCCCTAAAAACCAGGGCTGCTGTAAAAGATGCTGGCAAAGCTCGTATGGAAGGGAAAGATTACATCGTAAGAGATGGTGATGTGATCTTATTTTTTCACAATTAAAAAAAGCTTTGTTATCACTATTTTTTTTTCATTGACACTCAGTAAATTTGTAAGCTAGAGTTCGGTACAGAAAGGTAAGTGTTGCCCCTGTGCATTCTATAAAAAAAACAWTAAGATCCTATGGCTGAAAAGACCGAAAAAGCCACCCCCAAAAAACTACGTGATGCGAGAAAAAAAGGACAGGTGGCAAAATCGCAAGATTTCCCTGCTGCTTTTACTTTTATGATATCTATATCGCTTGCACTAGGGCTATCCCCATACCTGTATAAGAATTTGGCAGGGTTTATGATCACGGCCTTTGGAGCGATTAGGGGCACTGAATCTCTACAGGAAAAAGCAATTCATCTTATTATCACAGGGATCCAAGTGATCTTCTTGTGCTCTCTTCCCATCATGGTCATTACTACTTTTTCAGGTATTCTTGTAAGCTTCTTAATCATTGGTCCTCTGTTTTCAATGGAATCCATGAAGCCCGATGTTAAAAGATTGAATCCCGTTGATAACTTAAAAAACCTCTTTAAGGTAAAAACCTTTGTGGAGCTGTTAAAGTCCATCGCTAAAATCTCTGGCGCACTTATTTTGATTTATTCTGTTGTCATTGGTTCATTGCCAGAGGTAATTGCAACAGCATCTCTTCCTGTTTATGGAGCTGCTCTTGTTTTTTCAGACTTTCTTCATAAAGTTGTCATAAGGGTCGGGATTTTCTTTTTAGCGGTTGCTATTTTCGATCTTGTGTTCCAGAAGAAAAACTTTGCAAAGCAAATGATGATGGAAAAATTTGAGATAAAGCAAGAATATAAAGATACTGAGGGAGATCCGCAAATTAAGGGCAGGCGTAAACAAGTTGCGCAAGAAATCGCCTACCAAGAGGGTCCTTCATCAGCTGGACGTGCAAAAGCAATCGTAACAAACCCGATCCATATTGCCATAGCAATTGAATATGATGCGGAAGTTGAGCCTGCTCCAAAAATAATCACTATGGGCAAAGGCATCATAGCTGATAAGATCGTGAAAGTGGCGATGGAAAACAAAGTACCTATTATGCGCAATGTTCCCCTTGCAAATGAACTTTGGAGCATGGGAAATATCAGTGAATATATCCCTGAAGACACCTATGCTGCTGTTGCAGAGATCCTAAAGTGGCTCGCGCAACTAGAAGAAGACGAACAAGAATACAATCCGGAGCTTTTTAATAATGAGCAAAAGTAGATCAGGACCTTTCAAAGCCCTAGGAAGCACTCGTTTTCTGAAACTACTCACAGAGTCTTCTGATGTAATTCTCGCTTTTTTTATTATTGTGATCATCATGATGATCATCATCCCTGTTCCTCCTCCAATTATCGATGTTATGATTGGTGTGAACTTATCGATTGCTATTGGACTACTCATGGTAGCTCTTTACATACAGAAAGCAGTCCATTTATCTATCTTTCCTTCTCTACTCTTGATTACAACGATATTCAGGCTTGGTATTGAGATCTCGGCAACAAGGCAGATCTTGCTACACGCAAACGCGGGAGAGATCATCTTTACCTTTGGTAACTTCGTTGTTGGAGGTAACTTCGTTGTTGGAGGTGTTATCTTCCTTATCATCACAATCGTACAGTTTATTGTTGTCACGAAGGGTGCTGAGCGTGTTGCCGAAGTTGCTGCTCGTTTTACCTTGGATGCTATGCCTGGTAAGCAGATGAGTATTGATGCTGATATGAGATCAGGAGTTTTGGATGCCAACCAAGCAAGGGAAATGCGTCTTGCCTTAGCGAAAGAATCTCAGCTTTATGGAGCCATGGATGGTGCCATGAAGTTCGTAAAAGGAGATGTTATTGCAGGTATCGTGATCGCTGTCATCAACATCGTTGGAGGTTTGATCATCGGGGTTGCGATGAAAGGCATGTCCGCTATGCATGCTGCCAAAGTATACTCTCTTCTTTCGATTGGTGGTGGTCTTGTAACACAAATCCCTTCACTTCTTATCTCCCTTACAGCTGGTATAATCACAACGCGTGTATCTTCTGAGGCAAAGGATTCAAACCTTGGTAAAGACATTTCCTCGCAGATCTTGAAGCAGCCGAAAGGGATGATGCTTGCTGCAGTTGTAATCTTTGGAATGACCTTCATTAAAGGATTCCCATGGGCACTTTTCCTATTCCTATCGATCGGGATCGGTAGCGTGAGTATATATCAATGGAAGAAACAAAAAAAAGCAGCGGTAGCAGCAGGAGTTTCTGGTATTTCCCCGGCCGTCGGGACGGATGTAGATGGTCACCAAGTGATACGAGGAGGCCAGGATGAATATGCCCTTACCCTACCTGTAATCTTAGAGATTGGAGAAAAACTTTCTGGCGTCATTCAAAAAGATAAAGGAGGAGCTTCTTTTGTTGAAGGGATGATCCCCAAAATGAGACATGCGCTTTATCAAGATCTTGGAGTGCGTTTTCCTGGGGTTCACGTACGGACAGACTCTCCTACTTTGGAAGAAGATGAGTATTCTATCTCATTAAACGAAGTTCCTATTACAAGAGGAAAAGTACTTCCCAAACAAGTGCTAACAAACGAGAACGAAGAAACGTTAAAGAGATATAACCTTCCATACTCAACATCCAAGAATGCTATCGGCCAGGCTTCTTTGTGGGTAGAAGATAAATACAAACACGTTTTAGATAATGCTGAGATCAAATACTGGGTACCGCTTGATGTCATGATCTTGCACCTGTCGCATTTTTACAAGACACATGCATCAGAGTTCGTGGGGATCCAAGAAATCAGAGCTATTTTAGAGTTTGTGGAAAAATCTTTCCCAGACCTTGTAAAAGAAGTCACAAGGCTTGTTCCTCTTCAAAAGCTTACAGAGATCTTTAGAAGACTTGTTCAAGAACAAATCTCCATAAAAGATCTTAGAACAATTCTAGAGTCACTCAGTGAGTGGGGACAAACAGAAAAAGATACTGTGCTTTTAACAGAATATGTCCGCTCCTCACTGAAAAGATACATCAGTTATAAATATTCCCTTGGGCAAACGGTACTTTCCGTATATCTTCTTGATCAGGAGATTGAAGATATGGTAAGAGGTGCTATTAAGCAGACATCCGCAGGATCATACCTCGCTCTTGATCCTGATTCTGTGCAGCTGATCTTACATGCAATGCGTAACACGATAGCTCCAACGCCTCCGGGAGGACAGCCTCCTGTGATGCTTACTGCGATCGATGTAAGACGTTTTGTAAGAAAACTCATAGAAAGTGAGTTCCCAGAGATGCCGGTTGTTTCGTATCAGGAAATTGTTCCTGAGATACGTATGCAACCCCTTGGAAGAATACAACTAACTTAAAATAGATAGTTAATCATGACTGATGAGATAGATTCGGTAGGTCCTTCTTTAGATTCGCAGACGCTGCACATGCAGGCCCAAGAGGCCAAGCAAGCAAATGATGTTAACATCAAGCTACAAATAGCCTCGGCAGAATCGCTAACAACTTTTGCAGAGCTCGGCGAAGAGTTTAACCCTCTTGCTATGGGGAAAGATTTCCGTGAACTTGATAAAAGAGTAAAAAAAGACACCCAAGAAGTTGCTAAGGGAAAAGATGAAACACAAGACCCTGAAATAGCACATGGGATCGCCAAAAACTATAACGAGAAAAATCCTGAGCTAAATGAAAGAGCTCTTCTTGCAGTAAAAGCTCACATAAAACCGACAGATACAAGAGAACAGATCCTCGGCAAAGTAAGAAGCACATATCCTGATCCATCGCTTGCTGATGACACCCTTGACTTTCTTATTGAAACCACCCCAGAAGGGAGTGCCCTCAAGGCAAAACTGCAGTCTTCTAAAGAACAACTCAACGAAGTTTATGGTAGAGAGGTAAGAGCGGGTAGAAACATCAAAGAATCCGCACTTCAGTTTTCTAAAGAAGGTCTTGGAAGTCCAACTGCTCTGCGCGATCTCTATAGAGATATCACAGGAAACCCAAGGGATCCTATCACGCTTTATGAAGAACTTTCTTCTAAATTCAATTTTCCAAGTATGAAATCTGTTATAGAATTTGTTTTGCACTCTTTAGGACACGACTTAAAAGCAAAAGGCCCGTCTATCCCAGGTCCTGAGCTGCAACGTCTGTTTTCAGAGGCAAGAACAATGCAAGCAATCTTGGGTGTTTACCGCTTCTTCTTTCAAAGAATGGGGCTTGTGCAGTCAGAGTTTACAAGAGCAGGCCTTACGATGCCAACGCTTGTTAATTTCCAGTTGCTTGCTAAAGCGTTTATGAGAATGATTAAAGAGCGTTATCCAAGTACTGATAGGATCATGCTTTTTGCAACGATGCTTGGTATTTCAGAAGAAACGGCTGCAAAAATCGTCATATACAACCAGTTCCGTGACGCATTAAGAAACGTCTCTCCAAAACTCTTTAAATCAGACAAACATAGGCAAGATCTTTTGATGACACTTATTGAGGCATTGTCTGAGCTTGAAGATGAGTATGATGAAGAGTACGAAGACGAGGACGAGGACGAGGACGAAGACGAAGATGAGGATGAGGATGAGGAGGACGAAGAATGACACCATTTCTTGAGATCCTTTACGGTCTCTCTCATGATACAGGGCTAAAGCTCTATCCAGATCAAAACGAGGCATGTAAACTTGTCCTCGAAAATGGCATACATGTGCAACTTGAAATGGATCCTGCAACGGACAACTTGATTTTAGGAGGCATTATTGCAGAAACACCCCCTGGAAAATTTAGAGAAAAAATCTTAAAACATGCTCTTGTTGCCAATAACCAAGAATTTCCGAACTACGGATGTCTTTGCTATATACACAGCACAAACTCTCTAGCTCTTTATGACACGCTTCCTTCAAAGAATGTCGACACCGAATTTTTGATTGATTTCATCACAGTATTTGCAGACAAGGTGCAGACATGGAAGAGAGCACTTGAAGAAGGCAGGCCTGGCCCGAATATCATCACAAGCGCATCTTCTGATAACCCTCCAATGTTTGGTTTAAAAAGTTAAGGGTCTATGAAGCAAGTTTCTTCAGATATTGTAAAAAAAATAAAAAAAAGTCCCCTTGGGGATCTTTGGGAAACTATAGGCATTGGGCATCATCATGGAACAGCTCTTATGCTTGCCTCTATCCGCACAGAAAAAAGTAGCGGTATAGGAGAGTATTTAGATCTTTTTGCTATGATCGATTATTGCAAAGAAGTGGGTTTTGATATTATCCAGCTTCTTCCGATTAATGATTCTGGAGAAGATCCCAGCCCATATAATGCTCTTTCCTCCCTTGCTCTTCATCCTATTTATTTAAGTCTGCACGCGCTGCCAGAGCTAGACAAATATCCCGAGCTTGTAAGTGAGCTAAATAATTTAAAGTTCTATAACCAAACAGAGCGCATTGATTATCACAGCGTGCTGAATGYAAAAAGAAAGTTTTTACGAAACTACTACAACATGGAAAAAGTAAACATCTCTAAAAAGGAAGATTTTCAAAAGTTCATCAAGGAAAATCCTTGGATTAAAGAGTACGCGCTTTATAAAACTTTAAGAGAGTCCATGACCTTTAAGACTTGGAGAGAGTGGCCAGAGGCCTTAAAAAACCCAAGTGAACAAAGAACGAAAGAGCTCATAGAAATCCACAGTGACGAGATAGAATATTACGGATTTTTGCAGTACCACTGCTCGTGTCAGCTTAAACAAGTTAAGAAATACGCGACCAAGCAGGGAATATTCATCAAAGGAGATATTCCTATTTTAATTAGCCCTGACAGTGCTGATGTTTGGCTACACAGAAAGTATTTTGATCTTGGCTTTGCTGTTGGCGTTCCTCCTGATCAGTTCAATGAAGATGGGCAGTATTGGGGATTTCCTTCGTATGATTGGCATGCTCTAAAAAAGAGTCATTTTGTTTTTTGGAAAAAACGTCTTGAGATGTGTGAGGAATACTTTCATATCTACCGCATCGATCATGTGATTGGATTTTATAGACTATGGCTTATCCCCCCCGGCAAGGCACCATCAGAAGGGTTTTTCTCACCAAATAAACTTGATGTAGCGAYAAAAAAAGGTCACGAGATCTTAAAGAACATTGTGGAGTTTTCTAAGATGCTTCCTGTTGCAGAAGATCTTGGTGTTGTTCCTCCTGGCATCACAAAATCTCTTAGAAAGCTTGGGATAGCGGGAACGAATGTTCTTCGATGGGAGCGTGATTATGAAACGGATCTGCACCTTATCCCTCTTGATGAGTACGAAGCGCTCAGCATGACAACGGTGTCAACGCATGATAGTGAAACACTAGAGCTGTGGTGGCAAAATCGCCCAAAAGCTGTGAAAGAGTTTTGTGATCTTGTCGATCTACCCTACCAAAAATCCCTTACAAGAGAAATGCGTTATGAGATCCTGAAAAAATCACATGCAAGCTCATCTCTTTTGCATATTAACCTTTTTCAGGAATACTTAGCGCTTTTTGACGATCTTATCAGTAGAGATGTGAAGAAAGAGCGTATCAACGTGCCAGGCTATGTGCTTCCTACAAATTGGACCTACCGCTTCCGGCTGCCTATGGAAGAAATCGCAAGACACTCACACCTGAAAAAAAGCATACGCTCAATTATTTCCGGTTAATCTTGTTTAGTGTCGTGTTTTCTTTGCTTTAAGGCCTTTTAAAACAGGCTTTACAAGCATCAGAGCCTCTTCTAAATAATTTGCAAATCCTTTTGCTGTTTTACCTTTTTCTGATACAAAAGACGAAATACTTACTTTGATTTCTCCCTCTTCATGGATCCTATACAAAAGCCCGTAGCCATTCTCTTTTTCCGATGGTCTGAAGGCCCCTCCACCACCATGGTTTTGTTTCACTTGTGATGACGAGATTGGATATTTCATAAGCTCTTCTATACAAGTTTCAAGAAAATCCGGAACTTCTCCTCTCATCTTAGCAAGGCAATATAGCGCAAACATATGTCTGTCTTCAGAAAAACCCTCAAGGGTCTTTCTTGAGTCTAAAGATAGTGCTTCAACCCCTGCACATAGAGCCTCTGCAAGCGCATCTTGTGCTGGAGTTTCTTTTCCTGCTTTTGATTCATGCATAGCTGTCACAAAAGCCTCAGAAGCTTCGCTTCTTGGGTGACCTTGGAACGTTCTCCATCTCCTAAAATGACGAGCACTTAACGCCTCATAAGTATTTACTCCAGCAACTACTATTTCGTCCTTACTCTCCATTAGGGAATAGGCCAGCTGGAAGATCATTTGTATAACGCTATCTGGATGACCTCCTGCTTTTAGGAGTTCTTTACCAAAGTCATTAAAAACAAATTCTTCTATTTGAAGTCCTTTGTTGAGAGGTGTTGTCTTTAACTTCTCTATTTTCGATTTTAATCCACCAGGAACTTGTATAGAAAGTCGTGTTACTCCTTCCGAGTCCTGTGCCTTGTGATTATAAACAAGAGGCTTTGCAAAAGACGAATCGGGCTTTTCAAAATTGTCAATCAGCTCTTGTTCTCGAGCAAAGGTGTATTCCGTTAAAGGTGCCATATTAGTGGCATCAAAAGGGCCATGAGCACAAATGACATAGATGGTCCCATCTGGTTTGCAACACACCTGAAAAGGAAGATCAAAGTTTCTGCCAACGGTTGTGCTAAACCCATGAGCTGCAGCCTCAGCATTTGTTCTCCAAGTAGCATCCTTATCAAAACAGACACCAAACATGGCAGATTTTATCATTTCCATATGAGCTGCGTTCTTATCGCTTACCTTTATGGTTTCTTCTCTGTCTGTTGCCCAATCAGCTCTTTTTTGAGAGGATAAAACGTTTACATCACACTCTTCACCATCTGCCTTATCATCATATATAGAATGCAAATCTGCATAGAGTTCCGTTGTTGTTTTTACTCTACCATCCTTCATAAGATTTAATATATATGTTGAACCTCTGTGCATCACAACTGCATGTGTAGAATCAGGATGATCTACAAATGTGTCACAATCAACTCCTGGTTTCCTATAGGTTCCAAAAATTTTTCGGCATTTTTCTGCATCAATAGGAAGAGAAACTTTTTTTGATCTAAATCCAAAAACCATATTTTCATCAAGTGTTCCAGCTTCAAGTTCTCTTTTGTAATCCATTACAAGTCGAAACATACAAGCACCTCTTACAAGCAGCTTATCTTTGCCCATAAATTTATTTAGGTTAACAGGATTTGTTCCATCATACCCAATCCAGGAAGCCTTTTCTATGGGACACTCTCTACCGTAGCAATACATCGTTTCCCAAAACTTATCGATCCAACCACTATTAAACGTTGTAGCCATGAAATGTAGTTTTGCCTGGTCCGTGTAAGCCCCTTTTTCCAAATAAACTCTAAAATCATGCTGAAACTTTGCAAAATCCGTGTCGTTTAATTCAAGTTTTGCTCTTTCTGCCACTCTTCTTGCAGAAGCTAGAAGAGGTGGAACTTCTAAGGCTGGCAAATTAGCATTAGACCACCACTGATTACCAGTAATCCTAGTAGCAGCCCACGCAAAGGGCATACATGCGAAGGTTCCTATTCTTGTTGCATATCTATATGCGCCTGAATATGTCCGATCAGCAAAATCTTGTGCTCCATATTTTTGGGATAGTTTATTCTGTGAACGCGCCACTGCTGCTGTTGTGAGTAATGCCACTCTCATACCTCTATTTTCTGATTTAAAAATGAGGCGAGAACTTATGTTAATTGTTGTTTTAACGCAAGTGTTAAGAAATAGTTAAGGAAAACTTCTCAGGTAATTTGGTAACAAAAAAATCTTAGGAAGAGAAAACTTAGATCTAAATACCTTTGGAAAAAACCCTATTCGGACTTACAATCTACACTATGCG
Organism: Candidatus Aerophobota bacterium; assembly: GCA_002402025.1. GTDB lineage: Bacteria > Chlamydiota > Chlamydiia > Chlamydiales. The sequence goes on along the minus strand of NVUU01000041.1, from coordinate 1,559 downwards.
TTTATTATCAATATTTCTCTTTTCTACCTGCCTTTGTTTCTCTTATCCTTCCGCTGAAAGGATGAATCTGCAAACGCTATATAACAGCTTAGATCCGACTTCTATCTCAAAACTTTTTGCTTTTTATGAACTCTACCCTGATACAGACCTTGGCAAAGATGCTCTAAAAAGAGTCTGGGATCTGATTTATCTTCATAAAGATAAAGGAGACAAAACTCCTGTTTCTATCAAACTACCAGATCTTGATATTGGAGCCATGATCGCTCTTATCAACAAGCAGCCCTACGAAAAAGAAACGAATATAACGCTAAAACAGCTGGATCAGATTGAGAAAATTTCATCACACCTAAAAAACCGCACGCTCAAGGGATACGGAGTTTTAGAAAAAGAAGAAGTGATGAAACTTAGCTCAGATGAGATCGATCTTGCAAGAGCTCTACTACTTTACCAATATGAAGCATCAGAAGATCCTATCTACGAGGTGCGTAAGTACGAAGCGAACCTTGATCTGATGGCACTGCAGATCCTTGCAAGGCTTAGTAAAGATGCAACAGATCTCGAAAAGATCCATGCAATTAACCATTTCATTTTCCATGAAATGAAATTTAGATTTCCTCCGCACTCTCTTTGGGCAAAAGATATCGACATCTATACATTTCTTCCATCTGTTATCGACAACAGACAAGGTGTTTGTTTGGGTGTATCGATACTATATTTAGCTCTCGCACAAAGGATCGATGTCCCCCTTGAGATCATCACGCCTCCCGGACACATCTATGTTCGCTATAAAGATGGTGACACAATCATCAACATCGAAACAACAGCAAGAGGTGTAAACACTCCATCAGATATGTATCTCGGTATCAACACAAAGCTCCTTCATGAAAGATCTCTTAAAGAAGTTGTTGGAATGGCTTTTGTCAACCAAGCCTCCGTCATGCTTCATAGAAAAGATTACGATACAGCAGTCTCTTTGTATGAAAAAGCAATGCCTTTCACACCAGATGACGATTTGATAAAACTCCTTCTTGGCATCACCTACCTCATGCAATATGAGAATGAAAAAGCAGAAGACCTTTTTAAACAAATCGCTGGAAAAACCTTTATTGATGCGGTTCATGAAGAGACCATCCCTATGGATTATTTAAGCGGCAACGCGACAGTGGATGCTATCGAAGCTGTATTTACCCCTGTTGATGAAACAAGAGACTCTATTCTGCAAAAACAGAAGATTTTGCTCTCTTGTTTAGAAGAATGTCCAAAATTTAAGGATCTACATTCTTTACGAGTCTTTGAATAATTCCACTAAATCTACTTTTTTCCTTTTGTATTTTTTCAAGAATGACCTCGTTATTGACGTCATCCAGGATACCAAGGAGATCTGCATGTTAGCCATGAGATCAGTCAAAACAGGAGCCATCATTCTTGGAGGAGGAGTTGCCAAACATCACATCCTCAACGCCAACATCTGGAAAAATGGAATCGACTATGGAGTCTTCATCAATACTGGGCTCTATGAAGACGGCAGTGACTCGGGAGCCAAGGCCTCGGAAGCCTTC
>NVUU01000040.1 GCA_002402025.1 Candidatus Aerophobota bacterium | reverse complement strand
GTCATTTGCTCTCTAAAAGCCGAAAAAGACATTTGGTACTTATGTGATTGATCAGACCGTCTTACAAAAGATGGCATTACTTTGGACATTTCACTATGTACTTTTTTGCCAACATCTTGCATTTCGCTTAGATTATGACAGTTGAGTTTTTGAATCATTCCATCAAAAAATCTTCCATTACCAAAGACTCCCATGTTTGTAAGTGCGCTTGCAGGAAGAAGGCCTCTTAGGCAATCTAATACTTTCGCACGAAGAGCTGCGGTATAAGCTATCTTTGATACGTCATGTTCCTTGGGGAATTTTTTTCCCATTATCTCTGTTAAAGGAGGGATTAACTTTGAATAAGTATCAAAAAGAAAATTGCAAGTTTCAATATACTGATCTCTATATGCAGAAGTCATAAGAATAGGTTCTCTATAGAACTGATATTCACCATTCACTTTTTGATCGAAATATATATACCTTGTTGACTTTTCAAGGGGAGAACCTCCTATTCTGCTGTCTTCTACCACTTTGGCAGCTATCATAGATATATTTTCCATAGCAAGGTGTGCACCACCGAGTTCTCCGATGGAATCATCCCCATAACCATCCAAAATACGATCATAGAAATTTTGGGCTCTTTTAACAGCGATGTATTCTCCTTCATCTTCACTCAAACCATCTGTATGAGTGCTTCCCGCTATTGCATGAAATGCTGTTTCTTCATTAAGAATAAAGTCTTTTAGGAGAAGAGAGCGAAGCCCGAGAGTTGAACGGGAATATTTAGAAAATAACGCACCTTTAATCACTTCTGGCAAGTTGCGAAGAACAAAGATATTACTGCTTGTATTCGTAACAAAATTCTTAAGAATTGCGACTTGGCCTTCATCAAACTCTTCGTAATTTTCAATCATTAAAATAACCTATATTTTTTTTCTTCTATAAAAACGAAATTTTCAGTTTATATCTTTTCCGATTTTTTGATAAATATATCTTTCCTAAACTATTTAGAGAGTTTTTTTATGCATCTATTATCAAGACCAAGAAGAAACAGAAAGTCTGAATCTGTCCGGAACCTTCTTCAAGAAATTCATGTACAACCTTCGGATATTGTTGCACCTTTTTATCTTCTACCGGGCGCGAACAAAAAAGAAGAAATCGCCCCAATGCCTGGGATCTTCAAACTTTCTATGGATCTTATTGCCAGTGAAGCTGAGAATCTACATAAAAAAGGCATTCAAGCTATTTGCCTTTTTCCTGTGACCGATCCATCTTACAAGGATTTATACGGAACAGAAGCTATGAACGACAATGGTCTCATCCCATCAGCTGTCCGTTTTTTGAAAAAAGAACTCCCCTCTCTTGCAATCATTTCAGATGTTGCCTTGGACCCATATACTACTCATGGTCACGATGGCATTATTGATGAAGATGGGTATGTTAATAATGATAAATCCTTACGTATGTTAAAAGCACAAGCCCTTTCTCATGCAAGAGCTGGTGTCGATATAATAGCTCCTAGCGATATGATGGACGGAAGGGTATTCGCAATAAGAAAAGCATTAGACAAAGAGGGTTTTACACAAGTCAACATCCTTTCATATACCGCAAAATATACCTCTCCGGCTCTTTATTCCCCTTTTAGAGCAGCATTAAACTCAACTCCTTCTTTTGGAGACAAAAAATCATATCAGTTAAACCCTAGCGTAGTGAAAGACGCTTACATCGAAGCTTCTCAAGATGAACATGAAGGTGCTGACATGCTTCTTATAAAACCCGGCTTACCCTATTTAGATGTACTATATAGAGTTAAACAGAGTACTTCTCTTCCCGTTGGTATTTTTCATGTAAGTGGCGAATATTCTATGGTAATGGCGGCACATCAAAAAGGTTATTTAAATGCTCATGAAGCATTTGAAGAAGCTTTGATCGCATTCAAGCGTGCAGGTGCTGATTTCATTTTCACCTATTCATTCAATTATTTTCTTTATGAAAAGCACACTTTTTGTTAAATACAAAAATGGCAACAAACCAACTCTATATCTTTCATGAAAAAAAAATTGTTTAAACTGTATCTAATATTTTTCTTATCTACTGCGTTTGGGGGGAATTCTGTACACATAATTGGTGATAGCCACACCAGAACTTTTTCACGTATTCCATATTGCAAAATTGACTGGCTTGGTCCTGTTACACTGCACCGAGTCGGACGTGACGGTTTGGATATCGTTGATTTTCGTAAATTGAAAATTAAAGATGGTGATGTCGTAGTTTTTACCTTTGGCGAAATAGACACCCGATGTCATATAGGCAGACAAATTCTCGACCACAAACGTAAGCTCCATGAAGTCACCGAACTCCTTGCAAAGAAATACATTCAAACAATTCTAGCTAATTGTAAAAATTATTCAAATATTTTGCCAATCGTCTACCTCCCTACCCCTCCAGGAAACAAACAGAAGGAAGTTCCTAACTACAGATTTCCTTTTATTGGAACCAATCAACAGAGAGTACTTTGGGCTAAGACCCTGAATAAAGACCTTTTGAAACAATGTCGCAAGTTTAAAATCCCCTGCATAAACACTTACCATATATATTCGACACCCGATGGCTTACTAAAGAGAAATCTAACAGACGGCCATATTCATATTCATCCACGTCATGCACAACCTATAAAAAATCGATTAGATCAAATTATTTTAAATCATGGATATAAAATAAAAAATGATTATATAATTTCAGGAAATGAAAAGGAATAATCTTCCACGTCTTTCTTATTTAGAAGCTAAATTTGCTCTTTTTTCTTAAAAATAGAGCGTTATTATTAAGTAGTAAAGCTTCATTACATCTGTGGKGGTCATTCTTAGCTTCTCATTATCATAATAATAAGGAAGTGCAATTTTTCTAAGCTCGCCAACAATATTCATTACATTAGGATTCTCTTGTAAATACTTTACATAGGGATGGTTAGTATCTAAGGTGCCATATATTTTTCTGCACTCATTTCTAAGATCGGGTTTATATATATTCTCTAGTTCTAAGATAGCAAGAGGCATACCCGTATCGTCTTTAAGGGTAATATATCTCTTATTTTGTACATCTTTATTAGTTTTTACTGATTTGCGAAACTTATCTAGATTAGTATTTAAAAGAAAGAGCCTTCTAAAATATTTGTTTGACACCGAATAAATTCATATTATTTTACTCTAGTTTATATCCAAAATTTTGCCTTTCTACTTGTATAGTAGGATAGAGCATGTTCCCTGTTGCAGCTTTAGCACCAACATCTCTTAGCCACGCAGACACTGCATAGCCGAGCATTGACCTGCTACTTTTCCTTAAGAAGAAATCCAGGGGTATATTAAAGGCAATTCCTTTGTCGTAGTACCTTTTGTAGTTCACTCGATCTCCCCCATCTGTAATCGTATACCAAATGGAGAACCTCATGCCTGATGGAAAATATCTCCCCACCTCAAAACGGGCACCTTTATCTCTTGCAAGGAATTGCCCCATACTAATTTTGAAGTCTAGATTCCAAGGCCTATATTCATAGTAAACATCAAAGAAATACTGATAACCTATGTAGTGCACATATTCTGGAACATCCTTGCTATCAAACTTCCGGATTTTAGTTGTCACTCCAAGCCCTTGATAATTTCTTTTAAGAACTCCTGCACCTTCGATACCAAATGCCCAGTTAGATCCTACAGGATAATACAAAGCTTCTAAAGCAAGTCCCATATAGGCTGGTTCAAAATATCCAACTGCGGCTCTTGTAAACCACCCTCTTCCTACATTGTATCCTTTTTGCATGTAAGCTTGTTCAACGGTGAGCCTTGCACTTCTGAAATACCTTACACTGTCAGAGCGTACATTAATCAAACGAGATGTGTTATATACATCCCGATCCCCAACATCTGTGAGACTCGTTTTCATGTTGAAGCTCATCTGGAGTTTGTAGTAGATATTATCAAAAAGATAACCTTCCGGACCGCCTACAAAACCAAGAGTGTATTTGATCTTACCCGTAGTGCTTCCAAAAAAGGTGATTAATCTTGGTCGAAAGGTAAAAGTCCAAATATCTTTTTTTCTTCTGTATAAAAGCTCTGCATTGACGGGTTGTGCTGTCGCCTCAATAAGAGGAGACAATGCCTGCAGCTCAAAATCTCCTATTTTTCCTTCTCTAAATTTTTCAAGATCTGGTGTTCTAAAAAAATAAGCTTGTGTTGGGATACCATCTGCTTCGATTACTACAGTTGTTGAAACAACATTTTCTGGGATTAATGTCGCAAGTAGATGTTGGATACGATCTCTTACTTGCAATTCTTCTCTATACCTTGTGTTAATGACTTTCAGCCAAAGTGTGTTTCTACCATTTGCGGTATTAAGGTAAGCTGCATATAGATTTAAACCCTGCTCACAAAAGGCATAAGCAAGCTCTTGTGCTAGTTCTTTTTCTGTTCTCAAATGGCCGATTGGTTGTTCATTAACTGGAGAGGTATAGAAAGAAGGATTATCAACTTTTGGAAAGAAGCCTTTTGTTGTTCCAAGATTATAGTAGAGAACAGCAGAAGCTGCGATTTTTTTTCCTCTGATCGTTGATGCTTTGATCTGCAAAAAATCGAGAAGATTCCAAGAAAATCCYACGTTCACAGGAAAACGAACATCTCTTCCTTTTGGATGCTCATGTTTGTTGTGTTTGTAATCTATTGCATCATACTCTGCGATAAGAGAAAACTGACGTAAGCCTTTCAATTGCGATTCAAAAAAAGGAGACCATGCAACTCCCCCATAAAATCCTTTGCTCCTACCCTTAGACCAACCAAAAGTTAGCTCAAGCCCAAGGTTTATTAGCTCTTCCGTTGCACAAACATAAAATGAATTGAACCTACGACTTCCATAAAAATCATCAAATCCAAGCGCAATACTAGGTATGTATTTTAGTCCTTTATGTTGTTGATATAGTGCAAATTTTACACTTGCGCATCTATCAGTGTCATCTCCATATCCTAGATGACCAAAGCCTGTTTCAGTAACTCCTTTAAAAACTCTATAATTCCCAACGAACTCTATATTGTCGAACATCTGGAAATTCAGACCATAAATGTTATAGGGAGGAAGATAAGAAAAACCAAGGACTGTCATTCCCGCTTTTCCCATCCTGGCGGAGGGCATATTGAAGTACCCAACAATCAAAGGATAGCTATAGATAAGAGGTAGATGTTTTTTAATATCGTGGTTAACTTTTTTAACAATAGAGAGATTTCTAAAAAGTTCCGCAACTTCAGAATTTGTCTGATAGAGATCACTTTGAGCTGAAAAGCTCAAGGAAGAAAGCAAAATACCTATTAGAGCAAATGTCTTTTTAATCACTTATATATTGTGTGGCAAAGTTTTGCAGTCCATCTCTTATAATGTTTGTCATCTCTATTTTGGAAGGACAAATAAATGTAGGAAGAGCAAAATCTTCTTCCGATACTTCAAGCAGTCCAAGCTCCATCGCTTTTTCAAAATCTTCTGCAATGACCGCTTTCACAAGATCCATTACAGGAATGCGCATGGGCATAACATTTTGATAAACATCTGCATCGATAAAAGCTCTCACTTCACCATGCTGGTGAGTTGTGAATTTAAACGGATGTTTTTTCCTGTTGAAAAAACCAGAGAGGTAGGTCTTTGTTGCAGTAAATCTACCACTCCCAAGTCTCATAAAGTGTAGTGGTTGCCTTTCTTGACTTTCCTTTATTGAGGTAAGTACATAGTGAGCAAATCCAATATATCCGTCTTTCTCTACTTTCTCTCCTAGGAAAGGATCTCCTGAAATGATACGTAACCCCTCTAAATTTTCATTCAATAAGTCTTGAACAGGATGGCCCGCATATACTCTTAAATACTTTCTATTTTCTTGAGAAAATTCTTCACCACCAAGTGTGATTACTCTAGTGTTATGATACTTCCCTTCTTTAAATAGTTTGCCAACAGCGATGACATCATTCACATCTAGAGTCCAAACACATTGATTTAGATTCATAAGAGGATAGATATGGTAGATATGAAGAGAAGGATTTGCTACGGGGTGAGGACCTTCCGCTGTATGCTTTTGCACATTCTGAGCATTTACGAACGCATCAGCCTCACAGTTTTTGTGATGAACAAGGTGTAGCTTTTCTGTGAGTTTTGCGAGTACATTAAGCCCTTCTTTAAAGAAAGTCTCGTTTCCTTGGAGCTGTAATCCTGGGTCAGGAACAAAAGGTGCCGATTCCAACGCTTTGATAAAAACAGCTTCTGGCAGCTTAAATGATGCTAGTGTATTAGAAGGCCTCTTTCTGATATGTGAAAACAAACCCGCATCAGCAAGTGACTTTAAAATATCTTCTTTAGAGGCTTTCTTATAATCGCATGGTGTATGTGAAAAGTACTCTTCTCCAGTGACTTCAATAACCACCTTAAGAGGCTTTCTCTTTTCACCTCTTAATATAGCCTTAATTTCCCCAGAGGCTGGAGATACAAAGAATCTTCCCGGAAGATGCTTATCTTCCGCGATTGCTTGACCTATCTTAACTACGTCGCCAACCTTAAGAATAAAATTGAATTTAGTATAAGAAAAATGTCCAAGATCTAGGGCTAGAGTATTTGGCATGCCCTTGTGAACTATTTCCAAAGATTCTGGCATTCCTTTAAGAGGAATGTCCAACCCTTTTTTGATTCTTATATGCACGCAAGGCTCCTTGGTTGCGGTGATGGTATGAGGATTTTTCTATTTTGGCAAGCTACTATGTTTTAGGTAACAAGCTAWATTGCTTAAAAAGCTTAAATCAGGTGACTTCAATTGCGGATAAATAAATAAGTCCCTATAATCCTTTGCTTTAACGGGGGCACTTTAAGGAACAACCTAGACCCTCTGATAATAATCACAATAAGGGGCGTCAATGCAGTACTTTAAACAGTTTCACCAAAACCTTGTTAACCGAGATTACTCCTCATTCTTAAGCCTTTGGGATGAATATTGTTCAGGAGATGAGCTCGATGAGGATGAAATGATTAAAGTACTTGAAGATGTTAAAGCTTCTGAGTTTTGTGACTCTTTTGGAAGATATGTAGATAAAGCACTGCCCCTCTGGAAAACTCTTGGAGAAAACCCAAAAGCACACGCTATTTTCAAACTCATCATAGACTTACAGACTTCAAATGAAGAAGATCTTGGAATCATGACTTATGAATATGTGAAAAAGAAGTTTGAAAAAGCGAATAATTTTGAGCATATGCTAAAGCTTGTCGGCCTAAGAAACATGAGGAACTTTCAGGGCTCTGTAAGCAATATGGAGCTACTATGCCATATGCATAAAGGAAACTTTGTCTTCCACACCGGTGGTTGGGGCGTTGGTGAAATCATGGATATTTCTTTTCTTAGAGAGCAAATGAGTCTAGAGTTTGATTATGTTTCAGGAAGAAAGGATCTTTCTTTTCAGAACGCATTTAAAAATTTGCTTCCAATTTCTAAAGAGCATTTCTTAGCAAGACGCTTTGGTGATCCCGATGGTCTTGAAACATTCGCGAGAGAGAATCCAACAGAAGTAATTAAAACACTACTTAAAGATCTTGGGCCAAGATCCGCAGCAGAAATCAAGGAAGAGCTATCTGAACTTGTCATTCCTTCTGGAGAATGGACAAAATGGTGGCAGTCTACGAGATCCAAAATAAAGAAAGACACATCTATTGAAGTTCCAACAAATCTAAGGGACCCTTTCAAATTAAGAGATGTTGAAATAGGTCATGAAGAAAGACTTCAAAGAGCTCTTGATAAGAAGCCTGATCTAAATGCATTGATTCAGCTCGTTTATTCTTTCTTAAGAGATTTTCCTACCACTCTTAAAAATGAAGACTTTAAGGCCTCTTTGCAGGGGAAACTTACTGAGGCGCTCAGTCTTGAAAATCTAACAGATGCTCAAGAACTTCAACTACGATTTTTCCTTGAAGATTTAAGTCCTCAAAAAGATCACAAAGAAATCGAACAAATTATTAAGAATTTTTCTTCTATTGACTCTGTCATCAACAACATACTGGTCATTGCTTTCAAGAAACGATCTCTTGTTCAAGTAAGAAAAATTAGAGAAGACTGGATGAATGTATTCTTTGATTTGCTTTGGAAAGTGGATCAAAATCCTTTAAGAGACTATCTCTTTACAGAACTTCTTGCCGCGGGTAAAGAAGAAGATGTAATGACCAAACTACAAACATTGCTTGAGCATCCAGGCCGTTATCCTCAGTCACTGCTTTGGTATTTCAAAAAGTTAATGTCTAAAGCTAAAATCCCAATGGCAGATCAAAAAGGAAAAAGTAAGTTTTTCGAAGCTTTTTTAATTCTTCTAAGCATATTGGATAGATCAGGTCCTTCTAACAGAGACGTTGTTAAAAAGATGCTCTCTTTCATTACAAATGGAAGATATGCCATTGTTAGAAAAATTTTCCAAAATGCTTCTATCGAAGAAGTTCAAGAATTCCTACTTCTTGCTACAAAATGTCACTGCTTCACTGATCATGACATAAAAATCTTCCACTCTCTTGGTGAAGTTGTTCATCCTTCGCTATCGAAGATGAGAAAGAAATACTCCGCGGAAGAAGAGGAAGAAGAAGTTATCTGGACAACAGAGAAAGGTCTTCAAAAGGTAAAATCTCGCATCGAAGAGATCGCTACTGTTGAAACTGTTGAAAATGCAAAAGAGATCGAAGTTGCAAGAGCACTTGGTGACCTTAGAGAAAACGCTGAGTTTAAATCTGCTTTAGAAAGAAGAGACAGGCTGCAAGGTGAATTAAAATCCCTCTCCGAGCTCGTGAACAAAGCTCAAGTGATCCTTAAGGAAAATATATCTACGGAAACAGTCGGTATTGGAGTTGTTGTTGAGTGTGAAGATCCAAAAGGAAGCAGCACAGCTTATACTCTTCTGGGTCCATGGGATGCTAACACTGATGAAAACATTCTTTCATTCCAGTCCAAACTAGCTCAAGATATTACGGGATTAAAAGTTGGTGACTCATTTAAAGTGCATAATACTGAATACAAAATAAAGAAACTGAAAAACTATTTTGTATAACACTTAGTTAAGCTTTTGCAGGAAAATACTTTTTATGAAATTTGTCATCGCAAGCTCCAATCTTCATAAAGTCCGTGAGATGAGGTCTATGTTGAAAGAATTTTCAAATATAGAGTTTTTATCTCTTAGGGATTTTCCAGACTATATCGCCCCTGAAGAAACAGGAACTACCTTTAAAGAAAACGCAGAAATAAAAGCTTCTCATGCTGCAAAACATCTTGATTGTATCGCAATTGGTGATGATTCGGGTCTTGTAGTCCCAGCTCTTAATGGCGAACCTGGAGTTTACAGCGCAAGATACGCAGGAGTCCAAGCAAACGATCAAGAGAACAGAGAAAAACTTATTGGAAAACTAAAATCGCTTCCCCATGAGAAACGCGTTGGCTATTTCGAGTGCTGCATTGCTGTTGCAACGAAAGATGGTATCAAAAAAAGCGTGTGCGGAAATTGTGAAGGTGAACTTCTTGATACACCCAGAGGCTCTCAAGGATTTGGCTATGATTCTATCTTTTTGAAGCACAATTATAGAAAGACTTTTGCAGAGCTTGAATCAGATACAAAGAATCGTATTTCACATAGAAGAAAAGCTCTTGATAAACTCGAGACAACTCTCTATTCCCTCAGTAGATAATCATGCACTATTACATTGATGGTTATAATCTTTTATTTCGCATCTTTGAAGATATCAATCCTTTGAGAGAAAAAAGGGAAACTGTCATCGAGACTCTTCAAACAACACTCTCTGATGTTAAACTAAAACTTTCTATCGTTTTTGATAGCAGGTTTGAGCTATCTGAAGATTTTCCTACAAGACTTAGTAGAGGCTCTCTTGAAATCATCTATTCTCCTAAAGGTCTTTGTGCTGATAAATATATCATAGAACTCCTTTCTTTCGTAAAACATCCTAAAGCAACAACAGTCGTTACTTCTGATAATCATTTAGCTTTAGAAGTAAAAGCTCTTGGTGCTAAAACTAAATCTATCGATGAGTTCTTGGAATATCTATCGAGAAAAAGAGATGCTAAATTTCAGAGAGATGAAAAAACCACCTCTGAAACACCCTATGATTTTGAAAGACTTCTTAAYGCTTTTGAGAAAAAGCTCCGTGATGATGATTAGTTGGATACCATCTACGGATAAGATATCCCTTTTCTAAAAAATTTTCTCTTTTGTTTGTATTCATAGGGATTTTGTTCTCGATCTCTTCGATTTCCTGAAGCCTTTCAAGTATTTTAGTTTTAAATACGCAACCTTTACATGCGCGCGATTCTATTGTGTATGTGTCATCCAAAACAAAAAGAACATGAGTATGCCACATGATCGCATCAAGAGGTTTTAACATTCTTTGGATTTCACTTATCGACTTTCCTTCAATATTAAGTGGTTCTCCCATCTCTTGCATCCAAGACGAGTTTCTTGGACAAGCTCCATTCGTGGCTTCGTATAACATACCCGAACAGTCTACTCCACTGAATGTCCAATTCGCTCTTTGAAGTTTTGAGAGTTTTCGCTCCTCGGAAATCGGATAAAACTTCTTCATTTCGTCTATTCCAGAGCTTACGTTTCCACCCCATATATAAGGGAGATCGAGCATCGCTTCTAGGTGCCTTAATACTTCGAGTTTCGTAACAACTTGTTTGTTAATACGTTCTGGAATTTTCTCTAGGAACTCTATGAAACGGCGGTCTATATATAAGGGGAGATTGCTTGGATATCCCAAATATTTTACTTCGAATATGAAATCTGACACTTGGGCTTCACACTTAAACACCTCTCCCTCAAGAGCTATCATCTCAAGAGACCTCAGTAATCCCGTTTTATCTAGTAAAATATGACTATCACTCCCTCCAAACACATAAGAAAAATCACTCCTGTTCAACACGGGAGTGGGCATTTTTGCAATTGCATAGGGTTTCATGAAAGGCCTCTACTAGTAATAACCTTGAATAAAAAGTGTTTACACACTAAATTTTGATTCTACGAATCATTTATACACATTTATGATAGGGATCCATATGAAAAACATAAAGTACACGGCTCTTGTTTTTATGAGCATGGCATTGCTCTTTACAGGATGCGACAAATCTCAAAAGAAAAATACTAAACCTCATTCTTACCAAACAGCAAAGCAAACACTCCGTATCAATATCTGCGCAGAACCAGGAACTCTTGATCCAAGAAAAGCAAGAAATTTGAACGATCTCAATGTCATAAAGATGCTTCAAGAAGGGCTTACACGTATAAATTTTGAGGGAATTGTAAAACTAGCCCTTGCAGAAAGTATAGAACTTTCAAATGATCAAAAGACTTATACAATAAAAATCAGAGATGCAAAATGGTCTAATGGGGAGCCTATCACCTCTTATGACTTTGCATATGCATGGAAAAAAGCTCTTTCTCCAACATTCCCTGCAGCGAACGCTGGTTTACTTTATTTCATAAGAAACGCCCAAAAAGTAAAAGAAGGTCAGATCCCAACAAGCATGCTTGGAGTAAGTACACCTGATACAGGCACTCTCGTTGTAAAGCTTGATAGACCGACTCCCTTTTTTAAAGAGCTTCTAGCATCCCCAACTTTTTTCCCCGTTCATTCAGTTACAGATAAAGCAATGCCTAGTTGGGCTGATAATGCAGAAACATATATCGGCTGCGGCCCATTCAAAATAAAATCTTGGAAACATTCAAACACCCTTATTGTTGAAAAAAATGATGGTTACTTTGATAAAAACGATGTCAAGCTACAGGAAATTCACATGTCCATGGTTTCTGCAGAAACAGGATTCAATATGTATCAAAATGGAGAGTTAGACTGGGAAGGTTCTCCCCTTTCTGTACTCCCTCTTGATGCTATGGATACTCTAACTGAGAACAATCAGTTAAAAACGCAGGCTATTTTATCTACTACTTTCCTGAGAACAAACATCAGAAAAGCTCCTTTTAACAGCGAAAAAGTCAGAAAAGCTTTTGCCTATGCACTTGATAGAAAAAGCATCATCGATGATTTGCTATCAGGTCATCCGGACTTTGCTACTGGTCTTGTTCCAAAAGTTATGGGACTTCGTGAGAGTGAATATTTCACAGATAATCAATCCGACGAAGTTAAAAGACTCATTGAATCCGCTTTAAATGACAGTAGCATCGTTCGTAGAGATCTAAATAAGATCAAGCTGACATTTATCTCACGTGAGAAAAACTATCGCCTTGCTCAGGTGTTGCAGCAACAAATCAAAGCTAATCTCGGTATTGATATCGAACTTGATGCAGTAGAGGCGCAGGTTTATTTTAGTCGTATCTCCAGTCAAGATTACCAAATTACTATTTGCTCTTGGGAAGCAGACTTTAGGGATCCCATCAACTTCTTAGAAGTCTTTAAAACAAGAGATATTGGAACAAATAACACAAATTGGAGTAATGATAAGTATCTTGCCATGATTGAAAAATCATATGACTTACAGGATCCTAATGAAAGAATGGCCCTTCTTCAAGAATGTGAAAGTCTTCTTATCGATGAAATGCCGATCATTCCTCTCTATCATGGAAAAATGCACTATGTGAAAAACAGCAAAGTCCGAGATGTCGTATTCTCACAAAGTGGTGGTATAGACTTTAAATGGGCTTTTATAGATAACAAGTAACATAGATGGTTATGAAAAAGGAGGTGCACGTGAGTAAGAAGTTTTTTCTTTTTGTTTTTTCAAGCGCCCTCTTTTTTGGTTCTTTAGAATCCGCTTCCGTAAAAATTTTAAATGATACTCCTTTTCCTCTCAGTGCATTGATAATGTCTCAAAATGGAAAAATTTTAGGTAGACAAGCAGTCGATACTCAGAAGCAGATGGTCTGGCAAAACAGCAATCTGCAATCCCAAAATAGTTCACAAGCTCCTTTTACTGTGATTTTTCACTGTGCTGACGGTTCTGTCTATGGAACTGTAACAGGTGTTTCATCAGCAGGTATGGTCATGGCCTCAACAGCTCATGGAAATCGCTTTTGTAAGCCTGTAAAAAAGAAAGACAAAACTGGTAGACAAGGACAAAGTGAGCAATCAGAAGATTTAAACGAAAAAGAGCAGCAGCAGCTGAAAGAATATTTTAAAGAAAAACCAGATCCTGAAGTTCAGTTTAAACCAAAACCTATCAACCCACAGCAATGGTCAGATCAAGACCGTTTCTAAAATAGAATAACGTGATCGAGTTTTTTGTCGTGCTCTTCAACAGGAAGAGGATCTCCAACGAATTGCTCTTTAAATCCAACACCTACAGTGATGCTGTTTTCAAGCTCAAAAATAAAACGATCAAAATGACCCATTCCATACCCAAGTCTATGGTTGTATTCATCAAATCCAAGAGCCGGTACCAAGGCGCAGTGTATGTTTAGTACAGAGTGTTTTTTTGTTTTTTTTGGATCGGGTTCCAAGATGCGATAACTCGACTCAACGAGATCTTTTTGAATATCTTTAACATGATAAATAGAGATGGTGTCATCTTCTATTCTTGGAAGAATAAGCCTGCCCTCGTTGCATAATATTTCATTAAGAGGCCACATGTTGATCTCATCACCAAAGCTCGCAAAAGAAAGAACCGCACCATAACCTATAAGTGATGGATAAAGATCATCTAGAAGATGTTTTTCAGCTATTTCTCTTCTCTTAAGAGAAATTTTCCTTCTTTTCTCTTTAAAAAATAAGCGGAGAGCTTTTTTTTCTTCACTCTTCAATAGGACTTCCTTTTTGATAGTGTACTTTTTTTAAAAAATATCCATCCTTATCGTAAAGAGTCGCAATACCAGAGCCATTTTCAATAGAAGATACGGGAGCATTGTTGCTCTTTTTCATGTAGAGCCCTTTTACAAGGGTATCATTTTCATACTCTTCAATTAACATGATATTCCCATTTATATACCAGGCGGTAGAGGGACCGTTTTTCTTGTTATTGTACACATCTCTTTCGCTTTCTAAATTGCCATTTGGATACCAGGACTTTACTCTCCCCTGCAACTTCCCTTCATACCAATTGAAGCATATTTTTTTCTGTTTTGGTTTACTAGAAATTACATAATAGATCCATTCCTCTCCATGTTTTTCCCCTTCTTTTAAACTATACATAGAATGAAGAGCTCCATTTGATGAGTAGTGATATACTTTTCCAGCTTGGCGTCCATCCTTAAATTCTAGCTGCTTACATAGCAGTCCTTCATCATAAAGAGTCTGAAGACCATTACCCACATTTACTTTTGAGATCACATTGTTATCAAAGTTATAATAAACACCAGAAAGCAACTTGCCCTCTGAATATTCCTCATGGAATTTTGGACATGACTTGGATCCTAAATACTCTGAAACTCCATCTTTAAGGCCCTTCTTAAAATGAATAGAGCCAACCATCTCTCCTTCTTCATTAAAAAGCACTTCTTCTCCATGAATCTCATCCTTATGAAAAGGAACTTTCTTTTTTAAAGTTCCATCAGGATAGTAATAAAGAGCTTCTTTACTAAGCTCTCCCTTTGCGTAGATAATTTTAGCAATCATTTTACCCTTCTCATCAAAGGCAATACATTCATTATCAAACACCCAAGAAGCCATTGCATCTTCCGATACATCACCGAGCCCTTCAATAACATGCGCGAGTACCTTTTGCAGGCCATTTGGGTGCCACTCTTTGTAAATGCCGTGTGCTCTGCCACTTTCTACTTCTAGATACTGAGCAATTTCACCGTTTTCATGATAGCTTGTCACAGCTGATAGGACTTTACCTTTAGCGTTCCTTTGAAAAATTCTGACAACCTTTATATAAGGTTGTGGCTCTAGAAAATCAGTGTTCTTGTATAAATCCAAACGATCTTTAGAGCCTATCGTCTCATTAAAACCATTTCGATCGATCAGCTGAAGACAAATCATTTTTGGATTTTTATTTTCTGCATTTCTTGAACATGCTGTAAAAAGTATTGCTGCGGCAAT
>NVUU01000039.1 GCA_002402025.1 Candidatus Aerophobota bacterium | reverse complement strand
TCCTGCTTTTACAAGTATACTTTTCGTCATAATTATTCTTGTTTATTTATAATCATTATTTGTTAGTAAAATTCGCTAAAAATAATTAGGAAAGCCTAAATAAATAACGAAATTCACACTCCTATACAGAATACAATTAAATGAAGAAAATACTTTTAATAGGTGCTGGAAGATCAACATCTTCCTTAGTTCAATACTTACTTTTCAATGCAGAAGGTGAAAATTGGTTTTTAACGATTGCTGATCAATCTAAAGAACTGGCTAGTGAAGCTGCAGGAGATCATAAAAGTGCAAAAGCCATTGCATTTGATGTAAATAATGATGAAGAAAGGGAGCGCTTAATTGATGAACATGATTTAATTATTTCTATGCTTCCAGCGAGCATGCACATGTCTGTTGCTAGAGATTGTATAAAATTTAAAAMATANATYAAYCSRWWMKMYTKCAWTNAATNGAAAGCTATGAACCACATTACTTACGCTTTTATCTATCGGAATTAGGCAAAGTCGAAGATTAGAATAGAGTTTCCATCCAAAAAAGCGTACCTCTCTTTTCCGGACTCATCATGATCTAAAGATAGGAGAATAAGAAGAGCTTGCTTCTTTCCAATTTAAGACCATATTCTTAGAGATTGAGTGAGGTTATGCCTGCTCATTCAAGAATCCAAACCATCTGGGCATTCGATTACAAAAAGTGTTGGAATCTATTATAGCAAGAACATTTTTCTAAGAGTAACTTCAAAGCGACCACTTAAACTATGTACAACTTTTAATCACACCCAAGCTCCTAGGCTTTGGAAGGTCAGATAAAAAAAGAGCCTGCCCATGCGCAGATTACTGCCTTGATAGACTCTTTTGAAAAGAATTCTTTTTCGACTTATCTGTTGCTCATCCAGTCGATAACCAGTCTTTGGATCACTACTTGAGCAATCATTCTTGCAGTATCTGCAAGTCCAACAACAACTCCAGTTCCTATTCCCTTCATAACATTTTGACTAAAGTGAATCGGGTTTTTAGAGTTTACTGCTGCACCAATTACACCAAACGTTGCGTAAGCACCAATCAGTGTTAAAGCAATTCCAGATACAAGAGCCGCAGTTCCTGTCATCGTAGCCATTACATAGATACCAGAGCCTGAAACAGCAAGAGTGCCTGTTACGTAAGGCGCTGCTGCCCAAAAGTTCGATGCTTCATCCATCATCAGAGCATCTTGCTCAGGATTCATTGTTTGTATAGACATAGTTAATCCCCCATTTGGACTTTTTTTTTGAATAAAAACAAACTTTGTAATTACTCATGAATTAATTAAAACCAAATAGGGTATCTTTGTTATTATATTAAATCCATCTTTAAAATATTCCTATGCGCATGGAATTCTTTAGTGCATCTCCATTCCTTCTTCTATACATCCTCCCATTCCYCCTTTGACGCTTGCAAGGTTACTAAAGCCCTTATCTTCAAGATCTTTTGCAAGATCAAGAGAGCATATCCCTTTATAGCAGAGAAGATAGATGGGAGTGTCTCTGTTTTTTTCCTGCAGATCTTTGAGTTTCTCCACATCAAAAGTATCAAAAGGCATAGAAATAGCCCCTTTTAGAGAGCCTTTCTTAAAATCTTTTTCTTTTCTTACATCGATAACAATTAGCTTCTTAGAGAGCAGAAATTCTTTAAGTTCTTTAGGATGAACCTCTTCCATGGACAACCTCCAACGGTTTCATTGTTTGTGTGTTACAAACTTTCTTTTATATCTTAGATGAGAGAGGTATTTCAATAATAACCACATCCCTATAATGGAGGGTGAGAAGCCGCCCATAAGGGCGCTCAAGCAAGGTTTTAATGTTATGGGATATCAGCAGGAAGATTTTGAAGCTCCTGAGCACCCATCAGGAGAAACTAAACCAAGCGATCATATGGGAAATCAAAAAAGCCATATTGGAAAGGCTTTGTTTGACTCTGCATTCAATTTTTACGCTTGGTACCTTGCACATGACAATGCTCCTGTTATTCATTGCAAAGTTTTTGAGTTTCTTTCTGAAATCATGCAAATCTCTAAAATCTCATTTGAAAACGGATTGTATCTTTCTGCTGAAGAAGAAAGGATTGCCTCAAGTGCTATTTTAGAACTTTCTGATTCCCTTGCAACAGGCTTTACTAAATGCTCCGACATTCCCATCATTTTGGAAAAGATCCTTAAAAAACTCACTGATGATAATCCAAGAGCTCTTATTATCGCTGCGTTGACAAAACTTGAATACAAGCTTTGTATCCACAACGAGCTAGGGCTTACTGAAGAGGTGTCTAATCAAATGAAAGATCTCATTAGGAGTGCTGGGCTTAAAATCGTGCCTGATCTTCCAGATCTTATTGTAAACACCCTTGCAAGAGATTTAATCCGTATTGATTCAAAAACCACAGAAGATTGCAATCTCATTGAGACTTTTAAAGACTCTGTTAAAATCTTGGAATATTAATTGTTCGCGATCTCTTCGATGTAGGCTGTGTTATCAAGCCGTAGATCGATCACCCTTTCATCTTCTTTGACTTTGTAGTCGTAGAGTTTCTCAAGAGCTACAAGCTCTTTATGAAGCATGAGATAATCGCCTAGATTCTTTGCGTAGTTTGAAGGATCTAATCTTAATGTATAGAGAAAAGAGCTCTTTGGAGAGAGATATAGAGTATGGTTTTTACTGTAGAGCTGAAGAACAATTTCTTTTTTACCAAGAGATCTTTCAAACGCATGGGACACATCGATTCGTTTAATATAGAAATTCTGATTAAGGGCTATTTTTTTTAAAGACTTTAAAACTTTTATGGCTAAAAAAAGAGCTTCTTCTTTTAAGGGTTTATTAAAAATAGCTTCGTCATCTTTCATGCCAAGATAGATCTCTGGGATGCTTTTTGGAGAGTAGAATGGAGAGAACGGAAATAAATACCCTTCTTCAYCGATAGCGATATTCTCAAAATCATAGAGCATCGCAATGGGCACTCTCATCATATAATCGATGTAAAGAATGTCTGGCTTTACAATATTTAGCTTTGCACTTCTGACCATAGGAAGATTTTTTAAAAGTTTTTTCTCTGCATCTTTCACACGAAAACTTTTAGTAAGCTTCGGATCATCGCAAGATAGCTCTAGCACCTCTGCAAGGATCGCTGTTTTTAAGTGGTCTCTATGGGGGCCTGTTTGAATAATCTTTCTTATGACGTGCGCATTATTAAAGGCATGCTCTTCCCTGTAGTTTGACACCTTTTTCAAGATGAAAAAGGTTCCTCCTGTAATAAGGAGCGTTGATCCGAGGATCCACATTAAGGCATGGGTAAGAGATAGTTTTTTACTCATGATGCCTCCCAATTTTTCGCAAAAGCCCTTGCCGTTTTTGAAATATCACCCGCACCAAGAAAAACTAAAAGATCCTCTTTTTTAAGAACGTTATTCAGTGATGTCTCTATATCTTCTGTGGCAATTGTGACAGGACCTTTGATTTGATCAGCGAGTGTATTTTCATTCACCTTCTCGATTTCTTTTTCCCCTGCTGCAAAAACTTTAGTAACGATGCAATAAGAAGCGTGTGAGAAGGCATAAGAAAACTCTGTAAAATGTTCTTTGAGCCTTGTGTATCTATGCGGCTGGAACACACAAACAATTCTTCTTTTAGGATGTGCTTTTTTTAATGCTCTTAGCGTCTCAAAGACTTCTTTAGGATGATGTGCATAATCATCGTAGATGATTGTGCCAGGCTTTGTACTAAGACACTCAAGTCTTCTACTCACGCCTTTGTATACAAGAAGAGCATCTCTTATTGCGTCTTCTGAGACTCCGTATCTTAAAGATAGTGATATTGCAGCTGCGGCATTTAACACTTGGTGTCTTCCAAGTTGCATGATTGAAAAATCTTTATATATTGCACCATCAAGCGCGAGTGTAAATGTAGAAAACTCTTCTTCTTGCCCAAAGTCTAAAATTCTTGCACAAGCTTTTTTGGAAAACCCATACCTTGTAGCCTTTTTATCCATACGATTTAAGAAGGGGTCTTCGTCACATAAGAATAGGTTTTCTTTGCAGATAACTTTTGCAGCAAAAGCTTTGTAAGCAGCTTTTAAACTGCTTTCTGTTTTCCAAAAATAAAGATGGTCTGGGTCAGTGTTTGTAATAATCGCACTATCAGGGTTGGTATTTAAAAAAGAACCGTCACTTTCATCAGCCTCTAAGATCGCGACTTCTCCATTACCAAAGCAGCTATTTGTGTTTAGATGTCTAATCACCCCACCGATAGAAAAGCTTACTCCTTGATCATGCATTTGAAAAATGCTTGCAAGAAGAGCACTTGTAGAGGTTTTTCCATGCGCTCCTGCAACACAAAGAGATTTTTTATCTTCGAGTAGTTTTTGAAGTAGGATAGATCGATGGTAAATAGGCAAATTGATTTTTTTTGCAGCAAGCATCTCTACGTTATGACTTGGGATTGCTGTGCTGAATGCAACAACCATCCCAGGCTTTATCGTATCTTCGTTATGTCGTATAGTGATCTTCGCCCCAAGAGATCTTAGAACCTTAGTTTCTTCATTTTCTTTGATATCGCTGCCAGAGACGCTAAAGCCCTTTTCTAAAAGGAGCTTTGCAAGAGCGCTCATTCCGATGCCACTAATCCCGATCAAATGATAGTGCATAATCCTCTTCTATTTTGAGATTCATTTCTTTGTACACATACTAGCGATAAGTTCTGAGAGTAGGATCTGTCCTTTTTCAGGGTCCATCTCTTGCAACTTCTTTTCGTAGAAGGAAAGATTTTCCTTTTTCATAAAGGAAAGGATTTTTTCTGCAAGTGATGATTTAGTAAGGTTTGATTGTTCAAGTGTTATCCCTGCATGGTAGTCTCTGCAAACGGATCTCGCATTATAAAGCTGATGTTTGTCTGGCAGAAAAGGATAAGGGATAAATATTGCAGGCTTTTTAAAGTAAAGTTGCTCATAAATAGAGTTTGCGCCAGCTCTACAAATAACCATATCACACGCAGAGTAGGCAACGCTCATCTTCTCCTCATATACTGCAACATGAGCTTTTAAGCCGAGTTCTTCGTAACGTTTAATTGCTTGCGCCTTGTCTGTATTAAATCCAATAAGGTGTATCACCTGAAAATTCTTTGTCTTTGTACAGATTTTTGTAAGCGACTCTAAAAACAGTTTATTTACCGAAAGAGCTCCTTGAGAGCCGCCAAAGACAAGGATCGTAAATAGTTTTTTTTCAAGACCGTAAGATTTTCTTGCCTCTTCTTTATCCATATGGGAAAACCGGCCTTTTTCAAAAGGCATGGACACCTTTTGCAGATTCACGCCTGGAACAGGAGCTAAATCAAAAAGTTGATAGGTAAGAAGTTTTGCTTTTCTTGCAAACACTTGATTTACCTTTCCAAGTTTTGCATTGGATTCAAAAAGCACATATGGAGTCTTTGCAAAGACAGAAGCTAAAAGAGCTGCAAAACTATGGTAACTCCCAAAACCTACAACAAGCTCTATCTTTTGTTTTTTTAAGAAGGAAAGTGTTTTAAACATTCCAAATAGATAGACAAAAAGATTCAGAGTGAACTTGAAGGGATTTTTACATACAGAGGGCGATTTAGCATTAAAATAGAAAAAATTTTCTTTATCAAAGTAAGGGTTCGATGAGAGGTTATGTCCTGCAAAGGTTACTTTATAACCTTTCTTTTCCATAAGCTCTTTTGCAAGAGCTTGCGCAGGATACATATGACCTGCTGTGCCCGCGGCTGCGATTAAAACGTGCTTACTCATTTAAAGAAACCATCCTTGTTTTTTCACTTTTCTTAGCAACGCTTAAAAGCACACCAAGAAGCATCATATTTGCAATAAGAGACGAACCTCCATGACTAAAAAATGGAAGGTTTGTTCCTTTACTTGGCAAAAGTCCTGATACAACGCCAAGATTCAAAAATGCTTGGAAGCAGATGATAAATGTTAAGATGCTTGCAAGATAAAACCCCTTCTTATCACTCGAGTGCGCAGCAATTTTAAAACCAAAATATCCGATACACATGTAAAGAGTAATAAGAAGCATGATCCCCATGAAGCCAAGTTCCTCTGCATAGATCGCAGCTATGTAATCACTTCTTGCTTCTGGAAGGTAGCTAAATTTTTGCATGCTTTCACCAAGTCCTCTTCCAAAAAGCCCTCCAGAACCTGCTGCGATTTTTGCCTGGTAGGGCTGGTGCCCTTTTCCAAGAAGATCGAGCTCAGGGTTTAGATAAACCCTAATCCTATCTGTTACGTGCTTCATTTTCGATGCAAAAACACAGCCAACAACACTCATCAGAAGAAGGGGCAAGCCCCAGTAAACCCACCTTACTTTTGTAAGATAAAAAAGCGCGACAAGCGTAACTAGCATAATCCCTGCTGATCCATTGTCTGGTTCAAATAAGATCAAAACAATAGGAATCGCAAGTGTTGCAAGGATCAGTAGGAAGGATTTCAATATTAAGGGTCTTTTCAGGCGTGTAAAGAAGGCAAGGTAATAGATTGGCATTAAGATCTTCATAAACTCTGACGGCTGGAAAGAAAGACTCCTCATGCCGATCCAACGCTGCGCTCCATTTTTCTGAAGTCCAATCCCTGGAACAAACACAAGGACTAGAAAAATGCAAAAGAGCCAAAACAGAAAATAAGATGTTTTGTAAAATGTTTGATAATCCATCTTGCAAAGGTAATAAGCAAAGGCCATACCCACAAAACCGTAGATCATCTGTTTGATCAATGACAAATGAAGCTTGAATGTATCATGGTGATCCAGGACTTCTGCTGATGTGGTATTGAATACCATAAGCAGCCCCAGTAAAAAGAGGATCGATATACAAACAATTAAGAAATACGCTGATCTATTCACATTATCTTAAGATTAATTTGTCGCCAGGCCTTAGCTTTTTTGCTTTTTTCTGGGTCAGTTTATTGAGCCTTAAGAGAGCTTCTACGCTCACATCATTATCAATCGCTATCTTCCAAAGGTTATCCCCTTCTTGAACAACGTATAGCTCGTTTGTATAAACTGCTGACCTTGCTTTAGGGGCATTTGATTTTGGAATAAGAAGAACCTGCCCGATCTGCAGTTTCGAATCTCTTAAGTTATTTTTTTCCATAAGAGCTCCGATTGTCGTGTGATTGTTTTTGGCGATNNWMKMAAGAWRMTSYMMWWWYMTMMCAMYYRSCTKAWSWWWYWMWWMSACWTYRRGNNMSCWTTNNTGMAATRRWMKCWGRYTYTWTCACTATTTGCATAGGCTTTTTCTCTTGAACAAGCATCGGAACTTTCTTTTCAACTCTTAGCTCGGGTGGAGCTTTTGCAAGCTTTGTTTGCCTGATTTGCTGCTGCAATGCAGGAATCTCTTTCTGAACTTTTGCAATAGGCACTTCTTTTTTCACAATCTTTTCTACATGTTTTGGAAGATTTTTTACTTGGTTTCTTGCAAGAGCCTTTGATGGCTCATGCTTTAGCGAACTAACAAACAAAATGACAAGCAGGCCTGCATTGATTAAGACAGCCACAATAATCGTATCTCTTCGGCTCATCTGAAAAATTCCTCTTTTTGGATTTTATATACACACTGCTTAAAAACTCTTCCACGATGTTCAAAGTTATCAAAATGATCATAACTCGGGCATCCAGGAGAAAGTAGTACCACATCATTTGATTTTGCAAGCTTAAAAGCAGCAAGTGTTGCATCTTCAAGATTCCTATATAGAGTAACTGGCATTTTCTCTTGAAGTGCTAATTGTATCTTCTTTGCGCAATCTCCTATTGCATATACGGCAACAACTCCTTCTTTTGTTAAAGAAAGAAGCTGATTAAAATCTAAGCCTTTATCTGATCCTCCCATAATGATGTGTTTTTTTGCGAGGATACTTTTTGCAGCAAAGAGTGTGGATTCGATATTTGTGGCTTTACTATCATCTACAAAACTTATTCCAGAGATGTTTGCAAAAATCTCCAGCCTATGTGGAGGTTTTTTAAAGGTTTTTAATTTTTCTAAAAAAACCTCATTTAAAAAAGCATCCCCTGCAATTTCTTTTGCGATGATAAAAGCTTCTATCCCGATCGGATTTTCAACATCTTCACATGTATAGATTTTCATCAAATCTTCAATGAAAATTACTTTGATATCATTTTGAAAGGTTTCCGTTTTGTATTTTGAAAAAATCTCTTTTGGAAGAATGAGCTTTCCTCCTTTTTTAATACAGGCTGCGATGAAAAGTTTTGATCTTGCATATTCATCAAAGTCTTTATATCGATCTAAATGATCTGGAGAGATATTTGTGATGATCGCTGTGTCGATTACTTTGGCCTTGAGTGTTTCTATCTGAAATGAGCTAAGCTCTGCTATGATTGTTTTGTTTCTTTCTTGCATTTCAAGATAGCGCGTAAAAGGTATTCCAACATTCCCAAGAGCTTTTGCAGAAAGAAGATGTTCGAGAAACAAACAAAGTGTTGTTTTTCCATTTGTTCCAGTAACAGCAATAATTTTTGTCTTGTTATCTTCTTTAAAGATGTTAAGTAGTCCAAGCTCTGCTTCTCCAACAAAGTTTTTTGCATATTTGCAAATGAGCTTATAGAAAGAGTTTTCTTTTGGAACGCCGGGAGAAATCACAGCTAGATCAACAGATTTCACAAGATCTATGCTAAGATGTTTGTCATTTTTGTTATCTACTATAAAAACTCTATAGCCCATTTTTACAAGGAAGTCTTTTGCAGCGCTTCCGCTTACTCCAAGACCTAAAATAAGAGCTTTCTTTTTCATAAGACCCTACTGGAATTTTAGTGATGCGATTCCAATAACAGCAAGGACTAAACCAACAATCCAAAATCTTGCGACAACTTTTGTTTCGTGCCATCCTTTGTATTCAAAGTGATGATGGATCGGAGCACAAAGAAAGATGCGCTTTTTGTTTCTTAGTTTGTAGCTTAAGACCTGCAAAATCACAGAAAGAGCTTCGATAACAAATACCCCTCCGACAAGAGCAAACAAAAATTCTCGCCGAAGTAGCACTGCACATATCCCAAGGAGTCCACCAAGGGATAAAGAGCCTGTGTCTCCCATAAACACTTGCGCAGGATGTGAGTTAAACCACAAGAACCCAAGGTTTGCGCCAAAGATCGCAGATAAAAAGATCGCGATCTCTCCACTGCTTTCTATGTAGAGAATATTGAGATATTTCGCGAAATACACATGGTTCGACAAAAAACCAAAAAGAGCCAGGACAGCAGAGACCATCATGATAAGGCCTGGCGCAAGTCCATCTAAACCATCGGATAAGTTCACAGCATTAGAGGCTCCTGTTATGACAAACATCGTAATAAAAAGAGCTATGAGCATCCCGGCGCCAGAGACAACGAAAAATGGCGATTTCATAAACGGAAGATAATAGATACTTTGATACTCACTTAGTGAAAGCTGTTCTGGATTTTTTGATTTTTCCATTTTGTATTCTTTTGCGCTCGGTGGTGACAAAGATGATTTTGTCTCGAGAGCGTTTGCAAACCCTGGAACCAAAAGGTAAAGAGCTATCAGTAGAGAAAGAGAGAGCTGCATTAAGAGCTTGATCCTACCAGGAAGTCCTTTTGCGTTTTTGTGCTTCATCTTTAAGTAATCATCAATCATTCCAACAGCACCAAGCACAAGTGTTGCAAAGAGAAGAATGATTGTGAATATCGATGTGATATCCATAAAACAAAGGAGGGAGATAATGATAGAAAAAAGCATCAGAACTCCTCCCATTGTTGGAGTGTGCTTTTTCTTTTCATGCAATTTCGCAAGAAGAGGGCAATCAGAAACGCGGATCGATTGTCCTGTCTTTAAGTTATAGAGCTTCAAAATGCAGTAAGGCCCGAGAGAGATTGTTAAAAATAATGACATAAGGGATGCCAGTATCATTCTCGTAGAATAGTAGGTAAAGACACTTGGAACTTTAAAAGATAGCAAGTCCCCTAAAAACTGAAGTAAACTAATTAACATCACACCCATAATCTTTGCTCAAGGGTGCGATGATACAAAAGTGATCAGAAAAAGTGAATCAGACTTTTTCCATGATCATATCCAAAATTTCCCAGAGTTTGTTTGCGTTGCCGCCTTTAAGATACACAACATCGCCAGGTTTTACTTTTTCTTCTAGAATTTGATAAATCTCTTKKYKTTSYRMGGTNTSSATNGCYCNSWMATKTYYYGCANNYGANMACGNMWTKMYRRRKMGKSYAKGNYKKSYTCKCCGNNSCRAACAAGCYCANSCWYMARAYCAAGNGYMWKCTNSWYSMMGANSRKKSAWKWGMTCTTTTAGAACTTTCTCCAAGCTCTCTCATTTCACCAAGAACAGCAAACACTTTGCTGTCTGCACTTCTCTTTGGAATATTTCTGAGTCCTACTTCCAAATTCAAAGGGTTACAATTGTATGTATCATCGATGTAAAGAATGTCCCCTATCATTTTCTTCTCAAAGCGATGAAGAAAAGGCTTTAGCAGTTTCGCTCTTTTTCTAATGCTTGACCACGGCATATTGAGATAACTTGCCACAATGGCAGAAGCCAAAAAGTTTTCCTGGAAATGCGTTTCAGAAAATGGAAGAGTAAATGGAATTTTCTCTTCCTTCACTTTGTCTGTCAGATCAACATGTTGCTCGTTTGATGTTAGAAAATAGTTTGAATTCACAGATCCGTAAGTATATTTTTTAAAGGTATGATTATCTCTTATACATGAGAACTTCATGTTACTCTCATGCACAAAACCCATACGCAGATGTTTTGAGTTAAATATTTTTGCCTTTTCAGAAGCTAGGTGATCAAGCGAATCAAAATATCCGAGATGTGCTTCAGCAATTCTTCCAAGGATTGCGATTTGTGGTGGTGCGATTTCAACAAGTGTATCCATTTCAAAAGGAAGGCTGATCCCCATTTCTAAAATCATCATCTCTGCATCTTCATCTGCATTTAAAATGCTTACAGGAAGACCGATCTGACCGTTGTAGCTGTCTATTGTTTTAGAGACGCTGTATCGCTCTTTTATGAGTGTATAGAGAAACTCTTTTGTCGTTGTTTTACCAACAGAGCCTGAGAGTGCTACAATGAATGGGTTATAATCTTTGATCATCCCTTTTGCAAGATCTTGCAAGGATAGTAGAGGATCATCAACTTTGATCAAAACAAGGCCAAAGTCTGCTTTATTATAGTCTGAGCAGACAATCGCTGAAATAGCTCCATTTGCTTTTGCCTCTTCTAGGTAGCTATGCCCATCTACCCGATCCCCATTGATCGCCACAAAAAGAGCGTTTT
Organism: Candidatus Aerophobota bacterium; assembly: GCA_002402025.1. Classification (GTDB taxonomy): domain Bacteria; phylum Chlamydiota; class Chlamydiia; order Chlamydiales. The sequence goes on along the minus strand of NVUU01000039.1, from coordinate 3,754 downwards.
CTGAGCATTTCCGACTATCAACGGCCACTTTGGAGAGCATTCGCTCGTCTTCAACTACCTGATTTAGCCTTTTTGCCACCTGTTGCACACTCAGCCGCTTATACATCGCAAACCTCTTACTATTAGAATTTTATACAAAATCATCCGCTTTTACCCATAGAGGGTAGTCAATCCTTACAGAGGATGCAATGAAAAAATCTTGCGCCATTCATTAAGCAACRAGCACTTAGGATCAAACTAAATTAAAATAAAAATTGATGTTTTCTAAGTAGAATGATATAATCTTTATTATAACAATTATAAAAAAGCAGCAAAATGAGTACACTACATCCAGATATCACACTCACAAGATCCGCGAAAGCGCCAGTAGATGGGTTCTATCTCCCAGATGGAACGCACGTGAATCCGCATATCCAGATGACAAGGACAGAACAGAGCCCCTATTCAGGCGTAAAAGCTGTTATTATGAACGGAAAACCTTACTGGCTTCGCATATCAAGTGTTAAAGAAGGGAAACAAAAATACCACTCTCTTACAGACAGCCACTGGGAAAAGCTTCTTCCATCGATCCAAAATGTCTTTACAGCATCAATGGAAACAGCTCATAGATACGACAACGTTACGGATCTATCAGATGATCGTTTCACAGAAGTGAATATCCCGCTTGCAGATCGCACATCTCCTATTACCTATAAAGTAGCAGGACAAAAAGATACTCAAGCATTGCAAGATCATGAGGTGCATCCGCTAAGAGGCGGGCCAAGTATTCCTATTTATTCAAAAGATGGAACACCTCCAAAATACGTACAACATGACTTCATGAAAGATGTCAGAATTGCATTCAGATATCCACATGAAGATGTACACACGTTTGTTGATACAATAAATGATAAAGCACGTATGCGTCGAGAGCATATCTTAGATAGCCAAGAAAAAGCGCATCCAGTCGCTCTTGAAATGGCAAGAGAACTTGGAGCGCCTGTTCATGCAGATGTTGCAACAAAGAGCCGCCATTCGGAAGATTTTGCTTTATCTCCAAATACTTTCTTACGATTGATTCAAGATGTTGTGCCAAGAGGARCTTCCGTATTACCTGTTCTTGATGCGACAACAAGCTTCACAGCAAAAGGTCACATCAAACAACCTGATCTTAATATGAGAGATGTAGTACGTGACCAGCTTACTCAAGCAAGTGTGGAAGAGAAATTTAAACTACAAGATCAAGCTACCGAGTACGTATATATCCCTGTCATTGCGAAAAGACATCGCAAAGGAAGTTTTTCACCAAAAGAACAAGCTTTTGGTCTTTATGTAGATAAAGCAAGCCGCGAGATCTATGTGTACAATCCATCAGGGCATCCTGTGAATCAGTACCCACATCTTGTTGAATTTATAGAAGGTTACAAAGCAGCGCAATTTGCAGATCCAAATGGAGTACCTGCAGCAGCAGCTGATACAGTTGGAGTGGCTCCTGTTCGGGTCATCACTTCAAATAGAAGAATGCACCAAGAGTACAAGCCTATGCCGGGATCGCGCAAAAAGTCTGCAATCCATCCAGACAGACCTTMWMMRWMTWKWTRMWMAGMAMRYWAWRATGRWWKRAGWYRMSMRMYWRMWKKCWKMKARKWMRYKAYAWRARSAARRKMWWMWGCTGATGCTGCTACAGATCAAGATAGAAGAGCCGCAAAACATGCAGCCTTTAGTAACTTCACAACTCATGAGCTGAACAGAGAGCAGATTGAGGCTTATGCGGCTAATTATGCAAAAAGGCTCAGAGCAATGCATAATGCGCACTACGACAGAGCTCGTGCTTTAGGTCTTTAAAAGCACCCTCCCCCTCTTTATTCATAAATTCAATATAGTATTTATTTTATTTAATAATATTAATAATTTTAAACCATTATTAAAACTGATTTTATGATATAATCGCTCCTTAATTAGGGTAATTATATGGTAACTCCACTTCAGTCAAATATTCCGGTCTATGACCCGAATGGCTCTATAAAAGATCGCTTCGCAAATTATTGCGATAGCTATCTTTCCTTAAGTCCTACTTACGCAAGTGTAGAAGGTTATGACTTTCACAGACATGAAGTCGTTGTTCTAATAAAAGGCCACTGGGATCTTACTCATGTCTTTAAATCGGCCGTAAAAATACTCTCTTATGCAAGCATTGTACTACCTCTTATTGCATACGTTTTTTCAAACGCGTATAGATCAGAGCATAGATACCACGTAAAGACAGATGACGATAATACGCCAAAGCCAACAAGAGTTGATGAAGCAAAGACAAAATGCGCTGCTGCGAAAAAAGCAAAGACAAGCACAACCTCTGTAGAAGACGATGAAATCATGGAGATTATCCCAGAGCACATTATAAAAGATACGGACACAAGAAAAGTCGCTTTCAAAAAAGCAGATGCAGCTGTTGAAAAATCTCTTGAAAAACTGGATGGAATCGATGATGTTCTAACCAGTCATCTAGATCTCATTCGAAAGAATTATCTTGAGCATTGCACCATATCAAGTGTAATATCTAGGTTCATTAAGAAAGAAAAATTACCCGAAGATCATAAACATTTTGTTTATGTAAGAACAGATCAAGATAATATTGCACAAGAGCGATACCCAGTTACTGCAGGACGCAAAAAAAATGAAGAGTTTAGGAAAGATACTCTAGATGGCCACCCTAAGAAAGGGGCCATGGCTCTTTCTGTACACCTTACCGATCACTATAACGGCGTATATGTAGATTTTGATAAGAAACTCATCGTTTGCTACGAACCGTTTGGGAAAGCAGATGAGCGTAACTTACCCTTTAAAACAATCGTTTCTAACCTAAAGAAAAACTACTTTGCTATAGGTGAGAACGTAGAGGTTCGTTATATCCAAAGAGAGCATCAAAAAGACGGATATAATTGTGGTAGATACGTCATTAACTTCTTTCTAGAAATGTTAAAGACTGATGATAACGAAGCTGCGATCAAAACTCTTGAAGATTACGATATCTCAAAAGACGAGATCAGATACCGAGCAATCGGGTGGGGTAAAAAATACCAACAAAGACATAGCGACTATTAACTTAAGCTTTATTTTGCTCGTCTACGAAAACCCTGTCCAGGGCCTTTTCGATCCGAATGCCCTCTGCGCTGTTTAGAAGAAAAATTCTTGCCACGAGATCCTGGTGATTTTTTAGGATAGGGATTTCCTGATGACTCGTGTGATTTGGTCTTTGGCCCGCTACCACCTCTCGCACTACGTGGCTTTTGAATCGGCTCTGCTTTGATCGATGGGTTTGGCTCAAAACCTGGAATCGTCTTCGTTGGAAGTTTTCGCTTAATCAAGCGTTCAATATCTCTTAGAAGTTTATGCTCATCAATACAAACAAGTGACATTGCTTCGCCCTCGCAGCCAGCTCTTCCTGTACGCCCTATACGGTGCACATAATCTTCGGCATTGCGTGGAATATCATAGTTGATTACCAGTGGTAGTTGCTCGATATCTAGCCCGCGCGCAGCGATGTCGGTGGCAACGAGTATCTGGATCTCCCCATTCTTGAATTCCTGTAAAGTTTTTGTTCGCAGGTGCTGGGATTTATCGCTATGGATCACCGCGCAACTCAACCCTTTTTCACGCAGATAAGCACCCGTGAAATTGGCGTTTCGGCGTGTGCGGGCGAAGACCAGACATTGCTGCTTGTTGTTAGCCAGCAAGTAGTAAATGATATCGGCCTTCTCGTTTTGTTCTACTTCGT
>NVUU01000038.1 GCA_002402025.1 Candidatus Aerophobota bacterium | reverse complement strand
ATAAAACAGCGACGCTTCTTCAATTAAGTTTTCAGTTTCGTTCAATAATTCCTTTTCATCATGTTGGTCGAAATTTTCYAANCCNMTWCTNTCTSRKSRTMWWMRRGRKKMWNTWWTAWWTCWWRSWTMCTMNTNGWTAWMACTKTACGAKMYWTWWNCWKMYWYATTTTTAAAAAATCATTTTTTGAAAACGCTGCCTAATACTGCGCTTAAGATCAAAATATTCTTATATAAAAGCAAAAAAAAACACCTAACAAGTTCATTTTAAATCGCTTGTAAAAACAACGAAGCGGGAAATATGATCGATAAATAATTCGTCAATTGATATAATGTTAGATTAATAAATTCATTTGGAATCTAAAGAGGGAAAATCTATGTCTCTAAGTACAGTTTATCGAGATGCAAGTTTATGTGGGCATGCATTAACTACTTTGCCTCATAAAATCTGGGATTTTAGCAAGAGCGAATTGAGCTTGATTGATCGCCCGGTTCCAGGCACTTATGTTGTAGATCATGATGTCTTTATCGGACAATTATTTATCGGACAACGTGTTCATTATAACATTGGACCTACTACTGTGATATATAGAACGGTCTTCTTCACAGAGGAACTTCTGCTACAGCCTCTTGTAAATACAATTGAATTCATAGGACGTCGTATTTTAGGTTCATGCGCTACTGCAATTTCTTTTCTTGTGTTGACTCCTGTGGGATTTACTACCAAACTCCTTCATCTTGGAGCTCGACAAGTAAGCACTTACGTTACATCTAGCTCTTTAGGAGTGAAAATAAAACAGGTTTGGCAAAATGCTAATTTGTTCGGCCATCTCCTCACTTCAGCTCCTTCAAAGTGCTATCAATTTGCCACTGCACCTTTAAATTGGCACCTACGTCCTGATGGGACAGACCGAAGATTCTACATATATGCTTATGAATCAAATAATGGAGAGTCAGAACAACAGGTGAGTTCTAACCGCCCCCTTTCTCTTTCTGGAACGACACTATTACATGATAGAGAGTATTCTTATTCCTTTGAGGTTGAACTTATTTGCAGACGAATTTTCGGAGGATTACTCACTGTAACAGCAGCTGTAGTATCCCCAATTGGACTCGCCTCAAAAAGCATCCACCTTATAGGCCGGTCAGTATTATCTTAAGCAGGCAGGAGAATTCGCAGCAATTTTAGGGTTGATTTCACTCGCCATAATTCCTCCCATGCTTAATATCGATACTATGAGTCCTAAATAAAACGCCTTCATACATTCCCCTTTTTAACTATTTCAGATGAAATTTTAACCTTTTGCATTAGTTTACAAACAACTCATGTGTCAAAAAAAACATTCACGTTTATCCATTTATCTTATAGGGTGCGAGTATGGAAGAAAACGCACATAAGCCCGCTAAATCACTCTCTTTGATCCTACTTTGGATATCAATTTTGATGTTCTCTGCTGCTAACTCCATCATTGCAAAACTTGGACTTCTTGGAGCTCACCACCTAAAAAACGGACGCAACCCCATCTCCTTTTGTAACATTCTTTTTGTAGCAAACATCATTGCCGGGATCGTTCTTTTTATCATCCACAGAAAATCATGGAAGAAACAAACACTTTCTACCATCCCACAAAAGTCATGGTGGCTCATGCTTTTTTTAGCAGTGATCTCAGGCGTGATCGCTCCTTCTCTTTTTTTTATCGGTCTGATGCTCACAAAAGTTATCAATGTTGTTTTGATCTCTACACTCGATGTACCACTCACCCTCTTCTTTGCTTGGCTTATCCTTAAAGAAAAGCCTCGTATCGGAACGGTTATTGCTGCACTCATTACCATTGCTGGTATCATAATCACTTTTATCCTCCATGCAAAAAATCCAATGGATATGGAAATGAGAATGACGATGGCAAATGTAGGGAAGGGCTCTCTTGGTCACTTCTTTGCTACGGTTCCTAAAATTGGAGAAATCTGCATTGCTGTTGCTACCTTCTTTACCATTTTCTCTGTAGAGTTCGGAAGGAAAGTCCTAAGGCAAGTCCCAACAGGCATATTTAGTGTATTCCGCATGATCGCAGGCGCCGTGATTTTTTTTATTATAGTTCTTTCCGTATTCGGCTGGGTACATTTTGCTGACGTCTTTAGTCCCTATTTATGGGGATGGATGCTTGTCTACGGCGGAGGTATCATTGCATTTGGATTATTCCTTTGGTATAGAGCCATGCAAAATACAAATGCGTCCGATCTCTCTACTGCAAACTCTGTGCAACCTGTTACCGGGATATTTTTTGCCTACCTCATTCTTTCTGAAATCCCTGATTCTGGACAAATCACCGGCGGTATTGTCATTATAGTAGGTATTGGGATAGGTCTTGCGGCAACCCTCATTGCACAGAAGAAACAAAGAGAGCTAGAAACTCTTCCAAAAGAAGAAAAATTCTCTCCAAAAAAATCACAAAGCTACATCGGTCTATAACGTTTGATCACCGTCTACTTTGATCACTTGGCCCATAATCCAAGAAGCTTCTTTTGATGATAAAAACACAGCAGCATCTGCCTGCTCTTTTTAATAGGATTGTTTCATCGGGAGTAATTTCATCTTCCACATATGGAGTCGATCCAGGAGATATCGCATTCACTCTGAACAGCAACAGATACGGCAGGCACCCCGATCTCTGTAGGCGTTTGGTCCTACTGCTCTTTCCATTGCAACAGTCACTTCACCAGTTACTAGAGTTACAGCTGATGCATCAAAGTTTTCCTAACTAACATGCTCTTCGGAACGTTGGAGAATAAGTCCTTTTTTTCATTTTTATAATCATTTTCTGCTTGGGTCATCATAGATCTAGAGTGACAATAATTTGCTTTAAATTGAGGTGCTTTAAAAGATTCTGAGCTGTCAGTAACCTCATTCGTTTTGCTTTCTATGGAAAGTTAACCCAAAGAAAAAAATTGGTGAAAGGGGGTGACAAAACAACACTGCTCTGACAAAAAAATAATTTAAACAAACAAAAAGTTCTTGATTATTTAGTAAAGTGATATAATATTAGATATAATTAAATAAATTAAAGGTTATTAAGTATAATGAGTAGTATCTCCATTTCATTAACTGGAAGTGTTGCGCGTACCGCTTACTCAATTAGAAAGGTTGTGTGTGCCGCTGTTTTGAAAATAGCTTCTTTAATTAGAGACGTTGCGTGTGTCGCTATCAATCGCATTAGAGACTTTTTCCAAGACAACGAAAGTAAGAGTCCATTATCATTATCTCTCATCTACATGAATTCATATGACTTCCAAACTATGATCGAAGGTGAAATGCGCCATGTCCAAGATCATATAAACCAAATTTTTCCCGAGGAAAAAGACTTACATATGAAATCAGACTCTTTTAAAGCATTGAGTCAGGGCTTGATTGAAATCGAATCTAAAATACCTTATGTTGAAGGAGCATTAAATCAGACTGTTTCTATTGAGTTTTTACTTTATATGCAACAAACAGATGCCTTTAAAAAAGAGTGTGAGGAGCTTTTGCTCAGAGGAAAAATGTGTATGGAGTTCTTTGTCAAATATCTAGAAGCTACTGATATGGACTTTAGTTGCATTTTTAAAACAGCACAATTGGAAGACGACCAAGTACCAATAAATAAGAAGCTAGAGGGCTTAAGAAACTTCAGTAAAAAACTAGAACTTAGGATAAACCAGAAAAATCCGGATAAAAAAGAGGAAGTAATAAACGCTTGGTTCCTATGTAACTACATTTYKTSTMMYATRYYYTTTAGTNAAAGWKAMRCAWSYNGATARCCTTARKGTTCTAATTGAATTTGCAGAAAGWTGTAACCTTTCCAGCCCCGGAGAACTAAATGGCGAGGCAAAACCTACATTCGTTTTATTTACACACGATTTTTTAAAAAATCTCTCAAAAAACGAAGCTATCTATTCGAGAAGATCAATAGCAGAAGTCTGCAAAATGATCAAACGAATTAGTGAAACTCACAATATCATAGTAAAACAAATCAAATCTTCTAAAGATGCTCTTGAAAAACTACAAGAGATTAAAGGAAATAATAAAGATACTAAAATTACAGATGTCGTATTTTCCATGCATGGATCGCCTACATCTCTTCAAATCTCTGAAGACTCATTCGGGCTAGATCTTGATATTTCTTCAGTGATTGAAGAAAAAGACGCAAACATCTACCTTGCCACCTGCTCTACAGGAAAAAAGCCTCCATCTGGAATCTCATACGCAGAAAGGTTATCCCAAAAACACCCAACTGCCAGTATATATGCTGTAGATGGCAGATTGCTAAACATGAGCATCCAGTTCCCGTTCTCAAAGACAAAAAAGCCTTTTGTAAGATGTACTGTCGATACTTTGCATCATTCTTTTCAAGAACCAGAAAGAGTTTTTGCTAAGATTTTTAGAGCCGGTTGCGAGGTTTCAGCCTAGCCCGGATTAAGCAACACTTTTTCTGTAAAATTTGAGACCTATTTTTCCTAAGCCATTGTTTCATTGGTTTTTTAACTGACAAGGCAGCTTTCTTAAGCCGAAGCTCTTCCGTAGGGATGCTCGGCTTCTTCTTCTATTTTGGGCCTGTTTCGGGCTAAATATTTTTGATTAAATTTTGAACAAAAAACGTCTAAAACTTAAAATGTTCAGTTTAGAAAGTTTAAAAGATGTGTTTTTCAGGTTTATGATATGGGTATGGCAATAGCTGCAAAGTAGATGGTTTTATGGTTACAGCTGTGCCAAAAAAAAGGTCTGCTGCGCAACGTTCTCTAAGAAAAGAAGAGGACCTTTGGAAGGTAATTCGTTCATCAGACGATTTTCCAGGCGCAAAATCAAGCAATAGACCAGTACTCCGATCTGCTAAAGGTGCTTCTCACAAAGCTGCCGCCACTTAGTAATGATCTGCCCTGCAAGAGGGGCAGCTTCTTTCCCGTAATCACCGAACTTTAGATATACAACGACAACAAGCTCTGGTTCGTCTTCTTTTTCTTTAGACGGTAGAAAAGAAATCCCTCCGAACCATATGTCTTTACACTTAATCGGTGGCATCTGCCGATCAAGAGTCGGGTTGTAGGCGATCTCTGCAGAAGAGGTTTTCCCAGCAAACTGGTTTTTTAGTTTCAAGTAATCTCTTTTTGCAGCTCTATTCCCATAAAGGTATCTAATAATTGCAGCTCTTGCTGCGCCGATGGGAGATGAGACAACATTATGAAGACTTTGCACAAGATAGTCTTTGATTTCCTTTGGAAGGAACAATTTACGGTAGAGCGTTTTTTCTGTAAGCTGCACCTTTGCCGCTTCATCGTCTTTCTGCGTCTCCATAAAAAAAGGAAAAAAGATTCCCACTCGGTCTAAAATATTATCGTAGGGGTATGATTTTTCATCCTGTTGAAAGAGGGAGTTTCTTCTGCCAGCTCCAAATTTTGACTTGAGTATCTGTGGCTTTAGAATTTCTCCTCCATTCACAAGAGAGGAAAGCATCATAGAGGTTTGCAAAGGTGTTACAATGAGTGAGTGCTGCCCAATTGCAAACGCATAAAGGCCCGTTCTGTTTTCATTTAAGTCCTTTGGCAGAACACCTGGAATTTCATGAGGCAGATCTATCCCTGTCTTATTCCCAAAACCAAACTTTAGACTTGTTAAAACAAGGTCGTTTGGCTCATTGATGACATCGGAGGCAAGAAGAGAAAAATAAACGTTAGAAGAGCGCTCCATAGCTTTAAAGTAATCGACTTTACCAAGTGATGCGTGAGATCTTGGAAGCGTTCCTCCTTTGTAGCGTCTTGTGATCTTTTTACCATCCTCATGGAATCCGAGTACAATCCCTTTTTTGGTTTTCATGGAAGGATGGATTTCATCAATGATCGTAAGAGGGTTTAAAGAGTTTTTTCCTTCATAAAAACCTCTTTTGTAATTTTGAGTAATTGCCTCGTAGGCTGTGATCACTTTAAAAATGGAGCCAAGAGGTGTAGCTTGCCGGTATCCGTAAGATCTTCCATAACCAAACCTTGCATACGGATAAAAGCTACTAGCAAGATCTTTGCCAAGTTGTTTCGTTCTTCTTTTCTTTATCTGGGGATAATATCCATGAAGTTTGTATGTGAGCTCTCCGTAGCCTTTCATTGTTTGCAGGTATTCAAGACAAAGATCCTCGGGAAGTTTTGTCAGTTTTTGTCTTAGTAGCCTAAGAGCACTTTTGCTTTTCTCTCTAAAAGGAACTTTTTCAAGAAAACAGGAATCTTCTTTAAGAAGCATCTCTGTATGAAAAGAAAGGTTTTCATAGAGATCTTTCTTTCCAAGGATAAGCCCAATCATGATTTGAAGTTTGTTCTCTTCCCAAAATGTTTTGAACATCTTCTTTTCAAGTTTTGTGAGATATTCAAGGTACGGTCTTTGGTACGTTTTTCTCTTCTTTTCTTCTTTTCTCTTTTCTTTCAAAAAGCTTTTAAAATGTTCTTCTCTCCAGTTGTAGAAATCGTTTTCATGGAAACTATTTTTTACATACTGCTTCACAGTAGATAGAAGTACGCAATAAGACTGTGTGAGTTTTCGATAGGTTGATAAGGTCTCACTTGAAACAAACGTTGCGAGCTCATCTGTAAAGTCTTTTTCGTTTGCAAACAGTGTCGCAAGGTCTAAAAGAAGAAGTTTATCATCGTTATGCTTGATAAAGCCAAGAAGAGGGTCAAGTTCGTTCTTTGCGCCCATTGCATATTCGCTGTGCTGGTTTAAGGCCTCTTTAGTAAGAGCTAGCTGCTTATCACTTGCTGAAAAACAGCTTGAAAGATATCCCTTATCTTTTGAGTAAAGTGTATCGATCACAGCATGCATGTTTGGCTGCTCGGAAAGATCTAAAAGTTTAATGAGAGTCTTTTGGAAACGAAGAGCTTCTCCAATTGTTGAAAGTTTTACAAAGCTTCTTTTAGCATCGCTATGCTTTGAGAAAATCATTTCTAAGTAATTATCAAGTGTAACCCACCTCTCTTCAGAATAAAATTTCCGATCCTTTGAGTTATAAAGCTCCTTTACAAGTGGAACTTTTCCGTCCCAAAGGCTTGCTAAATAGGTTCCGTTTTCAAGCCATTTTGCGATGTTTTGGCTTTTTTCTTCCTTAATGGGATTATCTTGTGCGGGGATAAAATCATTAGGATCCATCCTCGGGTAAGACGCGAGTGCAACCACTTCTCCTGTTTTAGGAAGGATCGCTACAATAGAGCCACCCTTAATCNAAGGAGAAGGAAGGAATCGATAGTCTGCTCCAGAGTTTGCGAACTTGTCCTCTCTGATTTGTTCGTTTTCAGCAAGAAGAGCTTCCGCGAATTCTTGCAACTCAGAAGAAATATTTAAAAGAAGTTTATTTCCGGGGATCGCTTTTTTAGATCCGGGAAGTATGCGAACATAGTGACCTTTCGTGTCTACTTCGTAATGTTTTTTTCCTCGAAAGCCTCTCAAATCATCATCAAAATTTTTCTCGATTCCAATTTTTCCAACAGTGTCGTTAAGTGTATAAGCCTTGCTTTTGAGATCAAGAAGCCTGTTTTTAATGTCGAGTATGCTTGTAAAACCCTTGGGCAAGAAAATAGGTTCGCCGCTCTCATGAGCGGTAAGGAACTCTTCAAGCTCTTTTACTTCCGCGAGAGTGTTCACATAAGAGTTTTGATCGATCCCTCCGACAAAACCGAGGATGTCACCACCAACCAGACCTTTAGGATAGAATCTTTTAGGAGAGGACCTTGTTTTGAGACCAAGATACTTCCTTTCAAGAGATTTTAACTTGTAATAGGTAATCTCATCGAGGTCTTCTTTAATTGCAAAGAGTGTGTTTGGAAAAAGTGACGCTTTACTGTAGAGAATGTCTTCGACATTAACAGGGTCAAGCTCAAGTTCCTTTGCGAGCATTTGGCTTAAAGTAGCGATGTATTCCTTTCGTGGATAGGTTTTAACCTTTTTGCCTTTATCTCCTTTAACCCATCTTATACGAGGGACTTGCTTAATAGGATCATATAAGACTGCAGCTTCATAAGAGATTTTGTTTACAGCAAAGGGAATGCCCCATCGATCTCTTATCGTTCCCCTTGCGGGGGTTTCAACAGTCGTCTTTTTTTTAGGCTTTTTTGCGAGCTCGTAATAAAGGTCGTGTTGTATCACACACAGATACCAAATGCGTATCAGGATAAGAAAAAAAATAAATAAGATCACATGAAGTGCTCTATTCGCTCTTTTTGGAATATCTATGTGTGTCATGAAGTCTGTTTGTTAATTTTCACATGCAGACTTTATCTTAGAGTAAAAGGCGAATAGAGAAAAAGAATTTTCAAATATTAAAGAGCTGAGGCAATTCTTGCATACTTGTTCATATAAGGTTTTATGAAGCTACGAGCGAGTTTTTCAAGATCTGAGCAAGCATGAATTTTACCATTTGCAAAATCTTCCATGACAAGGAAGCTGTGCGTTTTAACAAATTCTTTCTTGATGACTCTACCGTAGGTTTCAACATGTTGAAATAATATAGGGTCAAATTCCTCTTCATCAAAGAGCTTTACCATTTGTTGCAAGATGTGAAAGGAAATAAAGAAATCGAGATCCTCACTTGCAAAATCAATAGAAGCTATTTTCCCAGGACTCAAAGAGTTTTTCCTTTGCTTGAAGTAGCTGCTTTCTAGAAAAAGATAAGCAAGCTTGGATTCTAAAGGAGATTTAAACTCATGAGATTCTTTTGCTGCAATAAGATCAAAGAAACACATCGTTTCTTTTTCTTCTTTTGTGAATTCAATCTTGCAAATCTCTCTTAAATATTCCGTAACGCGGCAATTTGCAGCATGTTTAAAAAATCGAGAGGCATTTTCATTAAGCTTTGCACAAGCGGTCTCAAGCTGCACAAGAGCTTGCGCATTCTTAATATGATCATTTTGTAAATATAGTTCTCTTTTGTTTAAAACAAACTTATGGAATTCATCATCATTAAATGAATGAAAGAGTTCTTTAGAGCGAAAAGCTCCTATGCTGTATTCATCAACAAGATAATCTACTTGTTCTATTCCAGTTTTCTTATCATAGAGGTCTGTTTTTTTTGTGTATTCACTAAAGGTAGATGCCTTTGTTGTTGCAAAACTGAGTCCGCAATTAAAAAGGATCGCAACAAAAATGAGTTTTTTAGTCGAACTTTTCATGATTACCCTGATTTTTTTTTATTTAAAGAGTGTAAGCTTTTTCAAGGATTTTTGCAAACGCAAAAACGCTCCCTAATGATGCTCAGCGGGCGTTTGTTGGCTTTTTAAAAAGTGTTAATAGAGCACTAAACCACAGTGACAAATATTTTTTTTGTAAAAAAGGATTGAAATTAAATTGCGATATTTATTTTGATAGGTGTTTTGGTGATCCTATTAAGGAGAATGGATTTTTTATGAAGAAGAGAAATATATCGATCATGGCAGCATTTGCTGTGAGTGCTGCAGGTCTTTTTGCAGCTGATGCCCCAGCGGCAACTGACACTAAAGCAGAACCTGTAAAGGCTTCTGAAAATTATAGAGAAGCTGAGACTGTAGCATACGGAAGAGATGATTCAAATCATCGTAGTATGCAAGACAGCCATAGCGGCGACCATTTCAATGACACTTACGACCAAATCAAAGGAACAACAATCACACCCAATGCCGGCCCAGTTGTCAGCGGYGGTGTAGAYCTCTTTGTTTCCGCGGATTTTATCTACTGGTATACTACTATTGACCCATCAAGCGTATCTTCAAAGGTTAACTCAAGAGTTCAGTCAACTGATGGCTCAGATTCTGATACAGGCGGCGGCAATGTCAAGGGACCAAACAGTATGGATCCTGGCTTCAAAGTAGCCATTGGTCTTGATCTGAAATATGATGGTTGGGACACAGTGATTGAGTACACTTGGCTACATGCAAAAGATACAAAGACTTTCCGTGGTGGAAATACTTTCATTGAGAATTTCCATTTCCATAACACGTATAACGTTTTTTCAGACCATAACGTTGATAGTGGTAAGAACAATTGGACAATGCGTTTCAATGTGATTGATTGGGAACTTGGAAGAAATTTCTTCGTAAGCCCAAAACTTACATTAAGACCACACTTTGGACTTAAAGGTGCTTGGCACACTAATAGACTGCACCTTCACTTAGATGATGTGAACTTCTTTACTGATAACGGTGAAGTTGGAACTTCTGTAGATAACTTCTACGTAAGAGACAAGCAAAGCTCCTGGGGACTCGGTATCCGAAGTGGTCTTGATACTTCTTGGATGTTCTCAAGAAACTGGAGCCTAATCGGTAACTTTGCGATTACACCTATGTGGAGTGCTTTCAAAACAGAACTAAGATCAAGAGAAACTGATGTTGTAGATGTTAGAACAGGCCAAGTAACAGATATTTCTGGGGAATTATTTGAAAACGAGTCTATCAAAGACATCCAACACATGATCAACATGGTGTTTGAATTCCAACTTGGATTCAGATGGGATTACTACTTTAGCGATAACGACTATCGTGTAAGACTACAAGCAGCATGGGAACAACAATCTTGGGAAAACCACAACCAAATGTATAGCTATGACGGGTATGACTCTCTAACTATGCAAGGGTTGACTATTAAACTAAGATTTGATTTCTAAGTTTAAAGATTAGTTATTCTCCTTTAAAATACCAAAAAAAGGAAGACCTCCAAGGGGTCTTCCTTTTTTTCTTAAATAGTTCTTGCATGTAAACTCAAACTAGATTTTTATATTGAATTCTTTAGTTTTAACCTGGAAAAACAGATGAGAATGAAGTTAGTCCAATCACTTTGCGTTTTTAGTCTTGCTGCTTGTGCGAGTTCTTTTGCGGATGAAAACTTTAAACCAAGTCAAAGCTTAGACGATATTGAACCACTCAAAGTAATTGTGGTAGATGCGGTTTCTGAAAAGCCTACAGTTGTTGAGTCATTAAAGCCTGATGATACACAGGGTGCTCTAGAACTAAAGCGAGAAGAGAGAGTGACTGCAGCGAGCTCTTCAAACAGTACGTATCATGAGCAAGCTTCAAATCAAAGCGATGCAAAAGACTTTCTTTCGAATTATAAGATGCTAAAGGGAAAAATGCTGACTCCCACAGCCGTTGCAACAACAGGTTATGGGTTTAGCTTAAGTGCAGACTTTATCTATTGGTATGCAAGAGAAGAAGGTCTTGACTATGCAAGAACCGGTGCGGTTCCTGTTGCTTCTTTTCCTGTAGCGGCAAATGCTCTTGCTCAAGGCGCAAGTTATTCTCCTGATTTCAAAGTAAAACCAGGGTTTAAGGCTGCAATTGGTTACCAGATGGACTATGACTCCTGGGACCTTAACTTAAACTACACCTGGTTACATTCCAGAGCAAGTGATAGTAAAACATTTGGTGCAAATGAAGTTGCTTTGCCCCTTTGGGAGACAAGATCTGCTATCAATATTGGACAGATTGCGACCCTTGTTTTTGATGGAAGCGGTACTACTTTAAACTCTGCAAAAGCTTCCTGGAAGTTGCACTTCAATGTAATGAATTTTGAACTTGGTAGAAATTTTTTCGTGAGCCCAAAGTYAACTCTTAGACCACATTTTGGACTAAAAGGTTCTTGGCAAACGCAGAGATATAGTATGGATTATAATGGGACAGGCGTCTTAGATGCAGATCTTGTATTTTTCGAAATAAGTACACCTATACAAGAACTATATAAAGTCAGATATAAGCAGCATTTCTGGGGACTTGGGCTTAGATTTGGTCTGGATTCCTCATGGCTCTTTAGCAGAAGCTGGTCTCTTTTTGGCAATTTAGCAATAACCCCACTCTGGGGGCAGTTCACTGTTGTGCGGAAAGATTCGGTAGATCTTCCAGCTCTCGAAACTTTTGGAACAGAAATGTTAAATACTAAGTCGCGATCCCATACAATCATACCTGTTTTAGAGATGATGATGGGCTTTCGCTACGACAATTGGTTCTCAAATGACTCTATGCGTTTCCGGTTAGAGATAGGCTGGGAAGAGCAGCATTGGCTTTCTCAAAACAGATTTAAGTATGAGAGTGCAGATGCGATGTTCGGAAGTTTGGTGTTTCAAGGCCTGACTGTGAAGGCAAGGTTCGATTTTTAACTGTTCCTTTTAAGCAATAGTTGAGATATATCGAAAAGTAATCTTTTGTTTAAGAAAAACTTTTATGGAAATGATTGGATTTGGTTTTTACCAACCGAGCAACTCTATATCAAGCGTCAATATGAGTCTGTGTATTTCCGATTTTGTTTCAATTTCTTCTTGAGTTTTATACAATCTCTGCTAGAATATCCGCTTTCTGGATGCGCCTGTAGTTCAATGGTAGAACAGTAGCCTTCCAAGCTACTAGCGTCAGTTCGATTCTGACCAGGCGCTCCATTTTCAAATCTTTTTTCTAATCCTTGAGTTTTATCTAAATCGCTGATATTCTGACTTGTTTAAGAAAAATTTTCTTAAGACATAAAGTGCCTTTGAAAGGTGCCTGTTCTGCAGGGGGAGTGTGTCATACACCTATGTAGAAAGGTTTCAAAGGATTTATCCATTAATCATTCTTAAAGCTTTATTTGAGAATATTGACACACGGTAAGGAGTTATTTTGAGTAAGACAGAGCAAAAAGTTACAATTAAAGATCTGCTAGAGTGCGGAGCGCATTTTGGGCACCAAAAGCATCGCTGGAACCCAAAGATGAAAAGATTCATTTTTGAAGAACGTAACGGCATATATATTATCGATCTTGCAAAGACAATGCAGCAGATCAGAACAGCAAACGAAGTCATTGAAAACGTTGTTGCAAAGCACAGCAGTATTCTCTTTGTTGGAACGAAGAAACAAGCGAAAAGCGTGATTAGAGAATGTGCAGAAGACTGTGGTGAATTTTACGTATCAGAGCGTTGGCTTGGCGGTATGTTAACAAACTTATCAACAATCAGAAAGTCTGTAAAAACACTTGAACAAATCGAAAAGAAGATAGCTACAGGTGGAGAAGGAATGACTAAAAAAGAAATGGTCGTTCTGTCTAAGCAGCAAGGGAAATTAGATCGCAACCTTTCTGGAATCAGAGGAATGAGAAAACCTCCTGGTCTTGTGGTAGTGGTAGACCCAAGTAAAGAACATATCGCAGTTGCGGAAGCAAATAAGCTTGGCATTCCTGTGATGGGTCTTGTGGACACAAACTGTAACCCAGATCCAATCAATTTTGTGATTGCTTGTAACGACGACTCTTTAAAAAGCATTAAGCTCATTCTACAATCTCTTATGGGAACAGTCATTGCGCAGAAGCAAAAGATGAATGTTGCTGTGACAAAAGAAGAGAAAGAAAAAGCTGAAGAAGCTAAAAAGGATAAATCAAAAGCATCTAAAGACGAAGGGGAGGATAAGGAGAGTGACAATGACAGTTAAGATCACAGCAGACATGGTGAAGCAACTTCGTCAGCGAACAGGTGTCGGAATGTCTAAATGTAAAGCCGCTCTTGATGAATCTTGTGGAGACTTAGACAAAGCGATTGCAATTCTTAGAAAAGCAGGAGCCGCTTCCGCTGTTAAGAAGAGTGCAAAAGAAACAAACGAAGGTCTCGTTTGTTTCAAAGAAGCAGAAGATAAAATTGCTTATGTTGAAGTAAATGCAGAGACAGACTTTGTTGTTAAAAACGAAAAATTCCAAGCCTTTGTGGAAGAGATGACAGATGCAGTGCTAAACACAAAGCCAGATAGCCTTGAAGCTCTAATGAGCCAAAAAGCTGCAAATGGCCACACAAATGAAGAAAATCGTGTGGAGCTTGTGCAGACAATTGGAGAGAATATCCAGGTACGTCGTTTTGTTGTCTTCGATAAAGCAAAAGATTGCTCCTATGGTCTATATAGACACCTTGGTGGCAAGATTGCGTGTTTTGCAGAAGTGAAAGGATCTTCATCAGCTCAAGACCTTGCAAGAGATATCGCAATGCACGTTGCAGCAGATGCTCCAGAGTACTTAAAGTCAGAAGATATCCCAGCAGATATCATCGAAAAGGAAAAAGAAATCGCAAAAGGTCAAGTCCAAAACAAACCGCCAGAAATCATTGAGAAGATTCTAGTTGGTAAGATTAAGGCTTTCTCTGATCAAGTATGTTTGCTTGGACAGAAGTTCATCAAAGATACAAGCGTAACAGTAGCGCAGCATGTGCAAGCTGTTGGTAAGCAAAAAGGTGTAAACCTGGAAGTAACTAAATTTCTTCGCTGGGAAGTAGGACAGGACTAATAGGGACACATGAAACCTAAGTATAAAAGGGTTCTTCTTAAGCTCTCTGGAGAGGCTCTCTCCGGAGAGCAAAGTATGGGTGTTGAGAAAAAATCTGTACGCCATATCGCATCAAACATTAAACGTTTACATGATCTAGGGATTCAGATTGGCATCGTTGTTGGAGGAGGGAACTTCTTCAGAGGACGTATGGCAAAGGATTTTGATTTAAAGAGAACTCCAGCAGATCACATTGGGATGCTCGCAACAGTCATGAATGGGATTTTTTTATCTCAGACGCTGCAAGTACTTGGTGTCGATTCTGTTGTTATGGGCTCATCGAGCTTCGGTGGAATGGTGCAACAGTTTAATCTAAAGACTGCCAATGACTATTTCAAAAGAGGGAATATTGTGTTTTTTGTAGGAGGCACAGGAAACCCTTACTTTACAACGGATAGTGCAGCAGCGCTTAGAGCTTGTGAGGTAGATGCAAATATTTTACTTAAGGCAACAAAAGTTGATGGTATCTATGATAAGGATCCCATGAAACACAAAGATGCAAAAAAGTACGATACTTTGAGTTATGAGAAGGCTCTTGCTGATGGTGTCCAAGTTATGGATGCTACGGCGATTGCTCTTTGTAGAGAGGTAAATATCCCTATACTCGTATTTAATCTCTTTGATGAAGACGCACTCATAAAAGCTGTGCATAATGAAGAATGTGGCACGATGGTTTCAAGCAAGCTTTGTAAAACAAGCTACAAGAAACTCGTTTCATGAAACTTATTTGCTGAAACTTGTTTCGAGAAACTTGTCACAAAAAAAAGGATGATCTCATGACCGTAATGAAAGAAACAGAAGATAAAATGAAAACCGCTCTAGAGCATTTTAAGGTAGAGCTTCGCAATTTAAGATCTGGAAGAGCGAATCCTTCAGTATTAGATAGCGTTGTTGT
>NVUU01000037.1 GCA_002402025.1 Candidatus Aerophobota bacterium | reverse complement strand
GTCCTTTAACGTTTTAGTTAAAGAAATGCAAGGCTTATGCCTAGATATCCGCGCAGTCCGAGCTGAAGGATAATATAGTTAAAAACACATTACAGTCCTTTTAGGAGAAATGCATGTCACAAGAAGAGTTACAAAAACCTCAATTTGATAAGTTATCGATACAGATTGCATCGGATGACGTGATTCATAATGAATGGTCYCGTGGTGAAATTAAAAAGCCCGAAACGATCAATTACCGTACGTTCAAACCAGAGAAGGGTGGTCTTTTCTGTGAAAAGATTTTTGGTCCTACAAAAGATTGGGAATGTGCTTGCGGTAAATATAAGAAAATTAAGCATAAAGGTATTGTTTGTGACAGATGTGGTGTTGAGGTAACACTCTCAAAAGTACGTCGTGAACGTATGGCACACATCGACTTAGCAGTTCCTGTTGTGCATATTTGGTTTTTTAAAACACAGCCTTCTCGTATCGGAAACCTTCTAGGTATGTCTACAGCAGACATTGAGCGTGTGATATATTACGAAGAATATGTGGTTGTAGACCAAGGTCAAACAACCCTACAAAAGAAACAGCTTCTAAATGACACTGAATACAAGGAAGCTCAAGAGAAGTGGGGACCGGACGCATTTAGAGTTGCTATGGGTGGATCTGCGATTAGGCAGCTTCTTGAAAAAGATGATCTAGCACTTCTTGTTACAGAACTTAAAGAAAAATTAAGAAAGACAAAGTCTATGCAAGCAAGAGTTAAACTTGCAAAACGTCTTAAGATCGTGGAATGTTTCACAGCTTCTCCAAATAATCCTGATTGGATGGTGATTTCAGCAGTCCCAGTGATTCCACCTGATCTGAGACCGCTTGTTCCTCTTGATGGTGGTAGATTTGCAACATCAGATCTTAACGATCTTTACAGAAGAGTTATCAACAGAAACAACCGTCTAAAGTCTATTCTAAAGCTGAAGACACCGGATGTTATTGTTAGAAACGAAAAGAGAATGCTGCAAGAAGCTGTCGACGCTCTTTTTGACAATGGTCGTCATGGACATCCTGTTATGGGAGCTGGTAACAGACCTCTTAAGGCGCTTTCTGAGATGCTTAAAGGCAAACAAGGCCGTTTCAGACAAAACCTACTTGGTAAGCGTGTAGACTACTCTGGTAGATCTGTAATTGTCGTAGGTCCTGAGCTAAAGTTCAATCAATGCGGTTTACCAAAGCAGATGGCACTTGAACTCTTCGAACCATTCATTGTGAAGAAACTAAAAGATCGTGGCCATGTTTATACGATTCGATCTGCAAAGAAGATGATACAAAGGCAGGATCCTGAAGTATGGGACGTCTTAGAAGAGATTATTAAAGGTCATCCTATATTACTAAACAGAGCCCCAACTCTTCACAGACTTGGTATCCAAGCTTTTGAACCAATTCTTATCGAAGGTAAAGCGATCCGGAYTCACCCTCTTGTATGTACAGCATTTAATGCTGACTTTGATGGTGACCAGATGGCGGTACACATTCCTCTATCATTTGAGGCACAGATAGAAGCAAAAGTTCTTATGATGGCGCCAGACAACATCTTCCTTCCATCTTCAGGTAAACCTGTTGCGGACCCTTCAAAAGATATGATTCTTGGTCTGTATTATCTGATGCACGAACCTCTTTATTCACCGGAAAAGTTTGGTGGAAAGATGAGAGTTTTCAAAGACACAAACGAAGTCTTACTAGCTCTTAGTGCATCAGGTAGTTACAACTGGTATCAAGGAGATGAAAAAGATGAGTTAAGGCAAGATGATACAGGTCATGGAATTCAYATCCACGAACGTATCAAGCTTCGTCTAAGCCATGGCGAGATAATCGAAACCACACCAGGAAGAGTGATCTTTAACGTGATTGTTCCAGAAAGCATGGGCTTCCAGAACTACGCACTTAGAAAGAAGAAGATGAGTGAGCTTGTTTTGAGCACTTATAAACATGTAGGCTTAGAGTTTACTGTTAAGTTCTTAGATGACTTGAAGTCACTTGGATTTGAATATGCGACAAAGTCTGCTCTTTCCATGGGTGTTAAAGACGTTAAAATTCCAGAAAGTAAGAAGGAATTACTTGATGATGCACACAAGCGTGTAGCGGTAGTTGCTGGCCAATATGAAGATGGTGTGATCACCGACGGTGAGAGAAAATCCAAAATCATTGGTATCTGGACAGAAATCACAGATAGAATCTCAGAAGAACTTTTCAAATTGATTAGTGAGCCTGAAGGTCTAGAGCTTAATCCTCTATTCCTTATGATGGACTCTGGTGCTCGAGGTAACAAATCTCAGGTAAAACAGCTTGGAGCTCTTCGTGGACTTATGGCGAAACCTTCAGGTGAGATTATTGAATCTCCTATTACAGCGAACTTTAGAGAAGGTCTATCCGTTCTTGAATACTCTATCTCCTCTCACGGAGCAAGAAAAGGTCTTGCGGATACGGCATTAAAAACTGCTGACTCTGGTTACTTAACAAGAAGACTTGTGGACGTTGCGCAGGATGTGCTTGTAACAGAAGATGATTGCGGTACTCTAAATGGTATTGAGGTTCTTGCGATCAAACAAGGTCAAGAAGAACTTCTACCGTTAAAAGATCGTATCTTTGGTAGAACATCTTGTGACGATATCTATCAGCCTGGAGATAGCACAAAACTCCTTGCAAAAACTGGTGATATCTTAACGATTCATCAAGCAGAAACAATCGATGATGCGGGTATCAAGAGTGTTAGAATACGTTCTACTCTTACTTGTGAAACAGTTCGTGGTATTTGCTCTAAGTGTTATGGTATTAACCTCGCAAACTCTAGACCTGTTGCACAGGGTGAAGCTGTAGGAATTATCGCAGCGCAGTCTATCGGGGAACCAGGAACACAGCTTACTATGAGAACGTTCCACCTTGGTGGTATTGCATCTGCGCACATCAGCCCAGAGCTTATCTCTGAGTTTGACGGTATTGCGATCTATGCAGAGCTAAGAACAGTACTCAACGATGAAGGCGTTCACCTCGCTCTAAACAAGAATGGATTCATCCACATTGTAAGAGATGAAGGTAGAAGTTTAGATGAGTACAAGAAGCTACTAAGTACAAAATCACTAGAGGCTCTGCAAACCTTCCCAGTGGAACTTGGTACGCAAGTACTCCTTTCTGATGGTGATAAGGTTAAGAAAGATCAAAAAATCGGAAACTGGGAACAGCACAATATCCCAATTATTTGTGAAAGACCAGGTTTTGTAAAATATGAAGACCTTGTTGAAGGTATCTCGACACAAAAAGATGTCAACAGACAAACAGGTCAATCGGAACTTTTTGTTAAGCAGCATAGAGGGGAATTACATCCTCAGATCATTATCTATGCAGATAAAGAATGCCAGGAACTTGTTGGTACCTATGCGATACCATCTGGTGCCTTTATCTCCGTAGAAGAAGGTGAGAAAGTCGCTGCTGGTAAGATCCTTGCGAGATTGCCAAGAGGAGCGATCAAAACAAAAGATATTACGGGTGGTCTTCCTAGGGTTGCTGAACTTTTTGAGGCTAGAAGGCCTAAAAAAGATGCAGCAGAGATTGCGAAGATCAACGGAGTTGTGGACTTTAGAGGAGTTCAGAAAAGTAAGCGTATTGTTGTGGTATGTGATGAAGAATCCGGTATGGAAGAAGAACATCTCATCCCTCTTACAAAGCACCTTATCGTTCAGAAGGGTGATCACGTTGTAAAAGGGCAGCAGTTGACAGATGGTCTTGTTGTTCCACAAGAGATCCTAGAGATCTGCGGAGTAAGAGAACTTCAAAAATACCTTGTTAACCAGGTACAAGAAGTTTACAGGCTCCAAGGTGTGGACATTAACGATAAGCACATCGAAATCATTGTTCGACAGATGCTTCAAAAAGTACGTGTGATTGACCCAGGTGATACCACATTCTTGTATGGTGAAGATGTAGATAAAAAGCTTTTCCACAAGCAGAACAAGATAGTGTACGAAGAAGGTGGAAAGCCTGCGCAAGCAGCTCCTGTACTTCTTGGTATTACAAAAGCGTCACTTGGAACAGACTCTTTTGTTTCTGCAGCGTCATTCCAAGAAACAACAAGAGTACTTACACAAGCGGCTTGTGAAGGGAAGAGTGATTTCTTACTCGACTTTAAGGCGAACAAAATCATGGGGCATGTCATTCCTGGTGGAACTGGCTTTTTTGATTACTCTAAGCGTATTAAAAAGCTTATTGATCATGAGAGTGATGATGTACTTGATTTCGTTTTCCAAGAAGAAGCAGTTCAAAAAAGTTCTTAAGAGGACTTTTTTTGAAGAGCTTTCTTCGGGCCCCATAAAGGTCGTCTTCAGATAGAAATAAAAAGGCTCAAGATGAAAATCTTGAGCCTTTTGCTTATATGTTAGTTTTTTGGCTTTACGCAGTCTTTTTCTTCGCTTCCATCATGATAAGGATATACTTTTCAAGTTCGACTGTTGCCTGTGCAAACTTTCTAATACCTTCTGCAAGCTTTTCGTTAGCCATAGGATCATCGCCGACCATCCAACGGTACATCTTTTCATCGACTTCGATTTTTTCCATGTTCATAGATTTTGCTTTTGATGCATCGAGCTTTAGTGGAACGCTGCCATTTATAGAAGATAGTTCTGCAAGAAGCTTTGGTGCGATTGTGAGAAGATCGCAACCGCATAGCTCTAGGATCTCGCCAGCACTTCTGAAAGAAGCACCCATGATTTGCGTGTTGTATCCGTATTTCTTGTAGTAGTTGAAGATACTTGTAACAGAGATGACCCCTGGATCTTCTTGAGGACTAAATTCTTTCCCTTCGGCCTTTTTGTGCCAGTCTAGGATACGGCCCACAAATGGAGAGATGAGTGTTGCTCCAACGTCCGCTGCAGCGATTGCTTGTCCAAGATTGAACATAAGTGTCATGTTACAGTGGATACCTTCTTTTTCAAGGACTTTAGCAGCTTGTATGCCTTCCCAAGTAGAGGCAAGTTTAATTAGGATACGATCTTTAGAGATACCTGCTTGTTCATATAGCTCTATGTACTGGTGAGCCTTTTTAAGGCTTCCTTCCACATCGTAGGAGAGTCTTGCATCAACTTCTGTAGACACTCTTCCAGGAACGATCTTCAAGATCTCTACCCCGAAGTTCACAAAGATCTTTGTGATGATGAGATCTAGCTGTTCTTTTTGGGAGGATCCTTTACTTCTCCCATATTCGATAGCATCTTTAATAAGATGTTCGTATTCAGGCAGTGCGGAAGCCGCTTGAATAAGAGAAGGGTTCGTTGTAGCATCTGTTGGCTTGTATTTTTTTATCTCGTTGATCTCTCCGGTGTCAGCTACGATGACCGTGTGCTTTTTTAACTCATCTAAGTTACTCATTCTAAAGTCTCCAAATATTTGAACTATTTATATTTTAATCATAACGCGATTCGGAGGATTTTTAAAGGATTTTTCGAGCGGCATTTAGAGAGCGATCCCAATGGGGTCGTTGGGGATAAAGAGTAATGGTTTTGCTTTTAGTGATTTAAAGTGATTTTTAAAGCTATATGTGGAGATATTGAACTTCACCCCTTCTTTAAAAAAAACAGTTACCTCGCTGTGTTTCTCAAGAAGATTTATGAGAAGAGCGAGAGCATCTGCTGGCAGGCGTACTCTTTGGCCGCCAGATAGCCTATCTACGATGGTTTCGTATCTATTGCCGTTTACGATGAATTTAAGCATAGCAAGCTCGCTATCATCTGCGTGGATAGGAGCTTTGTTTGAATAGAGGTTGATGTAACCTTTAAGAGAGTTTTCAGAGTAAAGAAACTCTAGTTGGAAGTCATGGGTATAGTTGGATGCGGGATAAATGAGCTTTGATGAATCAAACTCCTTATTCCCAGTCTTTATGCTGGAGTTCCTCCAGGAATCTGTTCTTGAGCAGCCAATGCAGCATACAAGTATAGCGAGAGTAAGAAGAAGGGGAGTGAAACCACTAGTGGGACGTTTTTGGTGCATCTCTACCGCTGTTTGAACCGCTGATAAGCATGCCGGCTGTTGCGATCACAACAGAGGCTATAAAAGCATATACGCTTCGCATCTTGGTGGATTGCCGAGGCTTTGGCGGGGGAGTTGCGCCTGTTCCATAATCCATATTTGGATCATAAAGCACAGGAGGCTGAGCGGTGTCAGACATATCTTGTTCAATCTGGACATCTTCGTCGATGGATTGATTTTCATCGTTATCTAGAATAAGAGCGTCTTTAGGGTTTTGTGTGTTTAGGTTTGCAGAAGGTGCATTTGCACAAAGGCTGAAACAGCTGCATAAGCAAAAAAAGTAAGTAAGTGTAGTTTTAAAGGAAAATTTCATAAACACCCCAAGTAACACATATATGTAAGAGGTGCACATCTTAGCATGGGTGTATCAAACATGCAATAGATCGCAGGGAAATTATGCTGTTAATCCTGCAGGAAGAGGCTTTATAGCAGCCTTTTTCCATTGTCGCAGACTCCATGGAGGCAAAAGCGTCGGCCCTAAAACGGAAGTAGGCCGACAGCAAAACATGGATTCTATTCGGCTGAAAGTATTGCTGAGCGAAAACAAGTGAGGGCGATGATTAAAGCTGCTATGGGCAATGTGTAGTGATATGACAACATTCCCATTGAATTTTTTGCTTTCAATCTAAAAATTTTCCACCCATAATATCTCCTTAACCTAAAGGGGGTGTTATGAACAATGCATATGTATTTTTGTTCGGTCTTCTATCATTAATGCCAACAATGACAAATGCGCAACCTTCGCTGAGGGCCCATGTCAATGTAGCCACAGAAGAACCTGAAACTCACATCGCCACTTATCTAAAAGACCTTGAGGAATTAGGATATTGTGTCATTCCAAATGTGCTTTCAGCTGCTGAAGCGGAAACTTTATACCAACGCGTCTGGCATGAGTTTATTGAGAATGCATGGCCAAATTGCAAAATGGACGATAGAAGTAACTGGAAAGAAACGTTTCCGATGCATAATAGGAGGGGAATCTTTTCTGGTCCAGCTGGCCAGACTCAGGTTATGTGGGATTTAAGACAAGATCAGCGCATTGTTGATGTCTTTGCGAAATTGTGGAATACAAACGATCTTATTGTAAGTATGGATGGGCTATCGTTCATGTGTCCTCCTGAGATAAGAGAAGGTTATATTGAACCATGGCCTCATGTTGATCAAGCGATTTTGAGGCGACAAGATAACGTTGCTCATAGCAATAATCCACCTATTGGCTTCGTCAGTGAATCTCAGTTGAAAACACAACCCTATACTGTCCAAGGACAATTTTTATTTGAAGATTCTTGCGATGACGATGGAGGGTTTTACTGTATTCCAAAATCTCATCTTAGGTTTGCTGAATTTGCCCATCAATTGGAAACCATTAGAGAACAAACAACATCTGTGGGTGGTGAGAGACGAAAAGCAAGGAATGCATTTTTAGAAGATTTTTTTGCCAATACTACGGATGAATCTGGAAATCCTTACTCTATGAAACATATAACAGCGCTTCGCGGCTCACTGATTTTATGGGACTCAAGAACCGTTCACTGGAATCAACATGCTCATAAAGACAGACCACACAAAGATACCCCCAAAGTAAGAATGGTTGGTTATCTATGTTATGTTCCCAAGGCCAGACTGACAACAGACGAAAGCAAAGTTCTCCGAAAGGAAGCATTTGAAAAAGGTGTTGCGACAGGTCACAATCCTGTTTACCCAGAACTCAAATATACTAAAGACCACATACATGAGGAGTTCAAGCAATACCTTGAAGACCCAAGCTATACTCAACCAACAATCAATCTAACTCCACTGGGAAGATCGTTATTGGAAGATGATTAATCTTATAAAAGGATCATAATATGGCATACATTGAATATTCTGCGAATGGCGATAGTCCACTTCAAAGACTTTTAGGACATAATCCTGAAGTATTAAAAAAGTGGGATTTATTACTAGATGCTTTCTATAAATTTTCCAGCTTTGATCCTGAACTCCAAGAAGAAGTAAGAAGGACAATCGCTTATCAGGTAGGTTGTGCCCAATGCATGTCTCATGGATGTCCTTCTCAAATGATTAATGATCCAAAAACAAAAGCAGCCGTTGATTTTGCCAGAAAGATGACACAAACGCAGCTGCCTACTGCTAAAGAAGATGTAGATCAATTGAAAATATATTTTAAAGACAATGAAATTGCAGAACTCTGCGCTTTTATAGCTTTTGGAACTGGTTATGCTAGATTTGGAGCTTCTTTATCTGTAGATGTCCCCAATCGAAACGAATCCTGAAAACCACCTATCTCTTATATGAGATAGGAATAGGAGCTTCCAATGGCTAAAAAATCGCTTGTTGGGCAGCAATACCCAATTAAAGCAGGAAAGCAAGACCTGTACATTGTTTTATCACTTGAAATTGCGTTGTTACATCATTGTGGAGCTTAAAGGCTGGCAAATTCTGAATACTGGGGTATAAGGGCCACTAGCAGAAGAACTTTGAGCAAACCTATCGAGCTCATAGAAGCCTTTCTTCAACTCTGACTTCCTCCAGATGCTAACCTTGTCATCTCGGCTCTACCATGATCACTTAAGTCATCATCGTAATAAAGATCAGCTGCATACATAGAAGCGTATTTTACATCATCTAAGTTTGTAACTTCGTAGACATCGTCATCGTTTGCATAATGCCACTTACCTTGTTTTTGGAAATAAGACACGTAGTGGCCACCTGCAGCGTTCAAACCAGAACCTATATGTACTGTGAATCCTTTCAACTCAAGAGGTTTTGCATCTGTTACTCCATCTGCCATAGCACCTTGCTTTTGCAAATCAAGAACATATGCTATATCTGTTATGGCTCTTTGATCTTTTACTCCGTCACTTCCAAATCTTTGAGGCTTGATAAATATTTGTTTAACAGGCTCTGTAAATCTGAATGTTCGTTTTGTCTGTCTGAATGATTGTCTTGGTGCATCGGAAGGTGTAAAGAGATCATTATCACCTGTTGTAGTCTCATTTAAGGCTTCGTGTAAACATTGGTAAAAACTTGCATGTTTCCCTGTTCCAGAGCTCATCGGTAGTAGTATTGCCGAGGATAGAAGAGGATCGTCTTTTCTTGTAAGCGGTGCTCGACTATCATCTATTGCTATATACTCACGAGTAAGTTGCATAGGAGTGTTCATATGAGATGTAGCATCGTGAGAGTTTATATTTAAATATACTCCAAAAAACTCACTCGCGTCGTGTCCCCTTGAGCTGGGTAATCTATCGGCTGGTTTGCCTCCCATAAGCGCTCTTGTATTTCTTACAATGTCTGCACCTTTTTTGCCGGTTATTAGAGGTGCTTTCTGAGCTTTGGTGAGTTTATCCGTAACAGCTGCTCTTAATGATGGAATGTGCCTTAGCATTTGAGTAGCACTGTTTGCGTAGCAGTAAAGGCTGTCGTTTTTGATACCCATGCCATTTTTTTTATCAGAAAGTTGTACTCTTGGGTTAAGCCCTTGTCCTGTCATTCCCATATGATGGTAATTGTGTAGACGTGCGTCTCCAGAATTTGTGTTATATTGAGCATCGCTTGAAAGGGTTTTAGGTTTATTGTCTGAGCTGTATTTAGAACTTTTTATGTCGGTTAGTAGAGGTTTTTGTTGAGGATCAGTATTTTTGTCTGTCTCGGTTGCTCTTGATGAAGGAATCTGGCTTGGCATTTTAGCATCGCTTGGTAGGGAGCTTGTATCAACATCTGAGCTGTAGTCAGAATCTGTTCTTTTTGAAGCTGTTGATTTGATGTAGCTTTGTGCACATGTATCTACGATTGCAGCGGTAGATAGCACTTCTTTAGCATCCGATTCTTCGGCCATCTTGCTATCATAAAGTTCTGTAAGTGCACCGCTATCTGAAACTTGAAAAAATTTAACTTCATTACTGATATAACGAATCTCAATATGAAATTCTGTTTTTCCAGTGGTTTTTTCAAGCTGATTTAAGAGTTTGTTGAATACATTAGTTCGAACGGCGGTGTCAATAGCGTTGTTGAGCTGAGTAAGTTGCGCTTGAGATCCAGGCACAGCGATAACTCTTCCCTGAGCGTCTTTTGTTGTGACACTTTGGTGACCAACGAATACATCGCTTACTTGAGCTTGCCAAGGAGTTGGCGTTGTTGGAGGTTTTACTGCCATGGGTTTATCTACATTGGGTTTAGTTTCTATAGATATTATATCAAATTAAAATTTTAATTACAACTACTGAAGGTGTTCTAAGGGTTTGATTAACAATAAGATAAGAAAGTGCGACGTTAGGCTTAACGTAAGCGATTGCTTATTAGAAGTTTAATAGAGAGGTTTTTAAAGAAATAACTAGTGATAGTTACTCAGAAGTAGCCAAAAGGGACTTTTTGGCCTCTGATGCGGCCATCACTTGCCAAAACAGGCCCTGATCCTTGAAGGTTTTAGCTAGAGCTTTTTCAAAGATTATCCAGTGCTTTTTCTTGAATTTCTTATGATTAAAGCTCTCTTCTGTGGGAGAAGAGCCCTTTTGGGAGAGAAGGAATGATTTCCAGCCCTTTTCGAGCTTTTCTACCTGAGAGAGGTAGCTGTCTTTAAGTTCTTTCGATGGCAGAGTGTCTGTTGCGGATTTGCAAATCTGAAAGGTTTCAAATGCTTGTAAAAACTCGTTGTGATAGTCGATGAACTCATCTCTTAGAGCAACGGCTGTAATGATGTAGAAAAGATCCCCATCTTTTAAAATGCATTGCATGGTTCTGATATCGCCGCACTCTGCTTTTGTATCAATCTGCGAAACATGTGCTTTTCCACTTTTTGTTTGTACGTAGCCGATTTCAGACCATTTATTTGTTCGAGAGGTGAGATGATGCTTTTTTGCAGCTGCAACGAATTCTTCGATACTAGCTTTTGCACATTCTGTAACAAGATTTAAAGAAGGTTTAAATGTTTTCGGTGAGTTTGAAACAAAACTAATTWTTNCAAANYMRSGAATWWKYSCNSRATNCGMCAACNTWTCNCMAKCTWWKRKCGGAMCRWAGTAGTAAAAATCGCCAGATGGAAAAACAAAAGAGGAAAAAGAGAGGACAAAGAAAAAAAACAGTTTTTTCACAAGGATTCGCCAAGTCCTGAGCTACCAGTACTACCAGGGCCAGCGTTCCCTCCCGCATGAGCGTTCCCTCCTCTTGACTGGTGAAGTACAAGGCATAGTATTGTGATACCGATGATGATGGCAAGTCCCCACCCCATCATGGAAACACCAATTCCAGCATTCATGGCATCAGATGCAGAGATCCCCATCATTTCGTCATAAGAATTTTGATCCGATTCTAGGTCGGCATATGAAACAGTGCTGAAGCACATAGAGAAACTAAGGAAGTAAATAAGTAACTTTTTCATGAACATAAGTTGTAGTTAGTTACACAGTGTATAGCCGTGAGTGTGCATATTGATTTACTTTCTATCAATCTTTTTTACAATAAGAAAGAAATTTTAGGAAGTATGTTTTACAAGCTTCTCTAGGAAATAATTTCTTGGTGATTAATCCTCTTGCAGTTACAATGGCGTCAAAATTTATGAGATCATTCAAATCAAAGCGCATTCATTATGGAAGTATTAGATTCAGGACAAGACAAAGTAAAAAAAATCTGCGACGCCTTGAGAAAGGAAACGCTAGATCCTGCAAAAAAGGAAGCGAAAGGAATTGTTGATAAGGCAATTTTGGAAGCAGAAAAGATTGTCCTTAGAGCAAAGAAAGATGCAGAAAGCATCTATGAGGAGAATAAGAAGAAGATGAAGCAGGAAAGAAATGTTTTACAGTCTTCTTTAAATCTCGCATGTAAACAGAGCATAGAAGCTTTGCGCCAAGAAATTGAAGAAAACTTATTTAATCGCAGCTTAGCAAAAGAGTTTAAGGAAAAAGCCTCAACTGAAGAAGTTGTTGTCTCTTTTATAAACGTCGTTGTGCAAGCGATTGAAAAAGAAGGATTGAAAGGGGACATTGATGTCATTATCCCGAAACATTTATCTAAAGATACCGTAGCGAACCAGCTTGCTGCAAATGCAGTTTCTCGTTTGAGAGAATCTTCTTTAGTTTTAGAAGATCGCATGAGCGGTATTGAAGTAAAAATGAAGAAAGAGCACCTCACGATTGAGATGAGCGATCAGACATTGCTGTCGCTATTTTCTCGTTTTGTAAGAGAAGAATTTAGATCTTTACTTTTTGAGACTAAACCCTCGTAAACAACGATGACCTATTATTACATATCATCTGCTTTGACACCTCTTGAATATGGGGATACACCCGATATGACGTTTCATTTTCTTTTTGAGAAATACAAAGAGAATTTGAGTGAATCTGATATGAAGCAGCTAAGCGTTCTTCGAAAAAAGTTTGATTTGATGAACATCAAAAGGCTTTTGCGACATGAAGAGATAGACACAAGAGGGAATTTAGATCAAAAAGAGCTGGAAGAAGCCCTCAGCACTGAGGGGTATTTTGATCAGTATGTTTTTGATTTCTTAAATCGGTTTGATGAAGACGCTGATAAGATCTTAAATTTTCCAGAGCTTTTGAATCGGTTTTTTATCGATGAGGAAGAAAAAGCGAGCGGTTTTTTAAAGAATCTTCTTGGAAATCAGCGTAAGTGGCGTCTGATACTTACAGGTTATAGAACGAAAAAGCAAAAAGGCGATATTTCAAAACAGCTATCTTTTGAGGATCCTTTCGATCCGATAACAGCGATGATACTTTCTCAGAAAGATAGCCCGCATTTTGAAGCGCCGGAAGGTTCTGAAGAGTTATCTGAAATGCTTATGACAACAAAAGAAAGTCCCATGCAGCAGTTCAGAAGATTTGCGGAATTTCGCTTTAGAAAGATTAAAGAGATTGTAGAAGACAGGCTATTTAGCCTGGACTACCTCATAGCGTATGCAGTGCAAGTGATTATTCTTGAAGACTTGCATGCCTTGAGTAAGGAAGAAGGCGAAAAAGTTTTAAATACTATCGTTAAGGATACATCATGAGTGAAGCTCAAGAAAATACTGGGGCAAAAGGAGTCGTAACAAAAGCGTTTGGAAACCTTTTGTTTGTTAAGTTTGACGGTCATATTAAGCAGGGTGAGGTTGTTTTTATCAACCTTGGTGATCTTTCGATGAAAGGAGAAGTCATCGAAATTAGTAATGAAGAGGCCAAAGTACAAGTATTTGAAGACACGAAAGGGGTTAAACTTGGAACACCTGTTCAGTTTACAACGAACCTGCTAGAAGCAGAGCTTGCACCTGGCTTGATTAGTTCAATTTTTGATGGTCTTCAGAATCCACTAGRAGATGTAGCAGATGCTTCAGGACTTTTTCTTCAAAGAGGGCTCTATCTTCCTCCAATCGATAGAGAAAAGCATTGGGACTTCCATCCAACGGCCAAAGTTGGGGATAGTGTCAGGAAAGGTGATACTCTTGGAACAGTTCTTGAGAGTCGTTTTCATCACAGAGTGATGGTCCCTTTTACCTTCCGCAAAACTTACAAAATTACTTGGCTTGCTTCTGTCGGATCCTTTGATGTTGTGACACCGATTGCGAAACTCGAAGATGAACAGGGGAAAACCCATGAAGTAACGATGCTTCAAAAATGGCCTATAAAGAAGCCTCTTATTGAAGGAAAGAAAGTAAAAGCAGATAAGATGATGGATACGGGGCTGCGCATACTTGATACGCAGTTTCCTGTTGTTAAAGGAGGAACCTTTTGCTCTCCTGGTCCATTTGGAGCTGGCAAGACAGTGCTTCAGCACCATCTTTCTAAATATTCATCTGTTGATCTTGTTGTTATTGTGGCGTGTGGTGAAAGGGCGGGAGAAGTTGTTGAAGTTTTGAGGACTTTTCCTCATTTAACAGACCCGCATACAAATGAATCTCTCATGAGTCGTACGGTGATTATTTGTAACACCTCGTCGATGCCTGTTGCAGCAAGAGAGGCTTCTGTATATATGGGGGCGACCATCGCTGAGTACTATAGACAGATGGGGCTTGATGTATTGCTTCTTGCCGACTCTACTTCTAGATGGGCGCAAGCAATGCGTGAAATGTCCGGAAGACTTGAAGAGATCCCTGGAGAAGAGGCATTTCCAGCATATCTCGCATCAAGAATTGCGGCTTTTTATGAGCGCTCCGGTGTTATAAAACTTGCAGATGGCACAAAAGGCTCTATGACAATAGGTGGTACAGTGTCACCTGCTGGCGGTAACTTTGAAGMWYCYRTMRCGCAGGNYKWCGCTKNSTRTYGKGGSARCTNKCCKCSGANNTTRTCRMSMGMMWGATCDSMNGNBWMKMRDMTMYCCWRCSANMRACCCACTGATTTCCTGGTCAAAATATCTTGGGATGGTTTCTCGTGAACTTGAAGAGGAGTTTAGTGGGTGGGGAGACTTTGTGCAAAAGGCCTCAAAGCTTCTTATTGATGGTGATGAGATAGGAAAAAGAATGGAAGTTGTTGGTGAAGAAGGGATCAGCATGGAAGATCTTATTGCTTATCTTAAATCAGAGCTTTATGAGTTTGCCTATCTTCAGCAAAATGCTTTCGATAAAGAAGACGCATACTGTCCGCTTAAAAGGCAGATAGGTCTTGTTAAGATGATTAAGACGGTTTTTGATACTGACTTTGGTTTCCAAAGTCATGATGAGGCGAGATCGTTCTTTTTACATTTACAGAGCACATTGAAGAATATGAACTTCATGCCATTTGAATCAGAAAACTATGTTGCTCAGTCAGAAGAAATACTGAAGCTTGTAGACAGCGCATCTAAACAAACTGTGTAGCTATAAAGGGTAAGAATGAAGAAAGTTTATGATAGAATAGAAGATATTCGTGGAAGCTTGATCAGTGTACGTGCAAAAGATGTTGGGCTCAGTGAGCTTGCACATGTTTTAAAACAAGACGGAACAAGAGCTTATGCTTCTGTTTTAAAGATTGATAATGACAAGATTACTCTGCAGGTCTTTGAAGATACAAGAGGGATCTCAACTGGTGATAAAGTGTCATTTCTTGGACACCAAGTAAATGTCACAGCTGGAGATAACCTGCTTGGAAGACGCTTTAGCGGCGTCGGAGAGCCAATCGATGATGGACCAACCGTGTCTGGTGAAAAAATTGAGATTGGGCAGCCTTCTTTTAATCCAGTAAGGCGTATCGTTCCGCACGAGCTTGTAAGAACAAACATTCCCATGATTGATGTGTTTAACTGCCTTGTTAAATCACAGAAAATTCCAATTTTCTCTATTCCAGGAGAGCCATATAACGCGCTTCTTATGCGTATCGCGAATCAA
>NVUU01000036.1 GCA_002402025.1 Candidatus Aerophobota bacterium | reverse complement strand
GCGYWRCCAAGCTGCGCTATACCCCGTAAAATAATTAGGCGTAGTTTACTTCTCACTCACTTTTAATGCAATAAGTAAGAAGACGACAATAAAAAGTGTTGTCGTCTTCTAAGAGATATGACATATATAAGGATTTATYTTGAATCAAGCTGGAGTTTGATAATATGACTCTCTTTAATCAATTAAGTTCTGTTGAAAAGTTGTCGGAACTTGAACGAAATCCAATAGATCTTACTCATGAAGGTATCCTTACAACTAAGCGTGTTGATGAAATGACAGCAGAGGCTCTTGGGATCAAAATGCTCTATGGCACAGAAAGAGTCACAGACAAAGTCATGGAAGCTTTATTCGAGCTTGCTGATGAAACAAACGTGATCGAAAAAATGGAGCTTATGCAAGCAGGAGAAGTTGTAAATAAGATCGAAGGTTTTGAATGCGAAAACCGCTCTGTGTTGCACACTGCCATGCGAGACTTTTTTGATAAGAGAAACGAAGGGCCTAGGGGAAAAGAAGCAACGGATCTTGCCTATCAAGAGCTCGAGAAGCTCAAGCGCTTTTTAGAAGAGGTAGAAAAACAAGGTTTTACTGACCTTGTTCAAATCGGAATAGGAGGATCAGACCTTGGTCCAAGAGCGATATATCTATCACTTGAAGCTTATAAAAAAAATAACCGCAAAGTTCATTTCATCTCAAATGTTGATCCAGACGATGCCCATAAGATATTTTCAGAAATAGACCCATCAAGAACTCTTTTTGTTGTCGTTTCTAAATCAGGATCTACACTAGAGACTCTTACGAACGAAGAGCTCATTAGAAAGCATCTAGAAGAAAAAGGTCTTTCTGCAAAGGATCATATGATTGCAGTGACTGGAAAATCCTCTCCAATGGATAATCCAGACAAGTATAGAGAATCATTCTATATCTGGGATTACATCGGCGGAAGATACTCTGTGACGTCTATGGTTGGCTGTGTAGAGCTTGCTTTTGCTCTTGGTATGGAGAAATTCTTAGATTTCTTAAGAGGCGCTAATGCTATGGATAAGCTTGCGCTTACCAAAGATTATAGAGAAAATCTACCTCTTATCGGAGCACTTCTTGGTATTTGGAACCGTAACTTTTTACATCTTCCAACATGCGCTATCATTCCTTACTCTCAAGCGATGATCCGCTTCCCAGCGCATTTGCAGCAGCTTGATATGGAATCAAACGGAAAAAGAATCAATAAACATGGCGAGCCTGTAGACTACGATACAGGTCCGATTATTTGGGGAGAGCCTGGAACAAATGGTCAGCATTCCTTCTATCAGTGTATTCATCAAGGCACAACAACTGTTCCGATAGAGTTCATTGGTTTTAAAGATTCTCAATACGCTGACGACTTAGAGGTGCAAGGAACGTCTTCACAAGAAAAACTACTTGCGAACCTATTTGCTCAGTCTATCGGTCTTGCTACAGGAAAACGCTCTGATAACCCGAATAAGTTTTTCCCTGGAAATAGGCCCAACCATATCCTCCTTGCAAAAAAATGCGACCCATATACTGTTGGAGCACTACTTGCTTATTTCGAGCATAAGGTTGCTTTCCAAGGATTCATTTGGGACATCAACTCATTTGATCAAGAGGGAGTGCAGCTTGGTAAAGTTCTTGCTAATAAGATCATTGGTTTCTTTGCAAAGATGAAAAGTGGTGAAGAGATCGATCCGAAAGACTTTCCAATCGCACAGGCTTATCTTAAACACCTAACGGTAATGTAGACGATTTTATTTTACCATCTGCGATTTCGATCTTGTTTTGTGTATACTCTTCGATGAGTGGATCTGAAGGAACTGTTAAAAAAACCTGCGAAAAGCTTTTCATATAGTCTTTTAGTAGGTTTTTTCTTGTTTGATCAAGGTGCATGCCGATATCATCGATGCTCATAATGGGGGATGCATTTATACTTTCTTTAAGAAGGCTCCACTCAGAAAATTTCAATGCGCTTAAAAAAGTTCTTTTTTGCCCCTCTGATGCATAGGATTTAGCAATGTTGTTATCCTGCAATATGTGAAAATCATCTCTATGAGGTCCTATAAGAGTAGATTTACAAAGGTGCTCTTTATGCCTTATTTTTTTGTACTGTTGCATAAAAGATGCACTATCTAGTTTTCCTGTAAGCGATGGTTGATAATTGATCTTAAAATCATCCATGGCGTTAGAGAGAGACTTTATTTTAGACCTTACGAGTTTTTCTAGCTTGATGAGTGCGTTTTTGCGCTCATTCATTAGATAGAGGCTTGAAACGGCCATTTCTTCTTCGTAGCACTCGATACCATCGAGATTTTTTTGTTTGAAAAAAGCATTTCGCTGCTTTAAAGCTTTTGTGTAACGAAGAAGGTGATAGACATATACGGGATCACTCTGCGCTAGATGAAGGTTCAAAAAGCGTCTTCGCTCTTGTGGAGATCCAGAGATTAAATGGATATCCTTTGGAGAAAAAATCACAGAGGGCATGATACCGAGCATGTTTGAAAAAGAGCCAAGCTCTGTTGCATTATGCTCTATTTTTTTAMKCGTTTCATCGTAACCAACCTTTAGGGTCTGTGTAACCCCATCTTTTTTAAAAGTGGCTTCTATAAAAAAAAAAGAATGATCCTTATGGATCATGTCTTTCAGAAGATTTGTTCTAAAAGACCGACCTGTGCTTAAAAAATAGATAGCTTCAAGAAGATTCGTTTTTCCAGCACCATTTTCCCCGATAATAAGGTTGACTTTTGGATCGAAGACAATCGTCTCTTCTTTATAGTTACGGAAATTCCGTAGTTTTAATGAAACAAGATGCATCTTAGTTTGTGTTCAGCCTCATTGGCATGATCACAAAAAGAGCTGTTGTCTGATCTGTGATCATTCCTGGATTAAAGGAATCAGTAATCCCAAATGTAACAGTCTCATCTTTGCAATGCTTTAGGATGTCTATAAAGAAGCTTGGGTTAAATGCTATTTCAAACTGCTCACCTGTGAAGTCAACAGGCATAGAGACTTTTCCTTCCCCAACGTCTGAGCTTGTTGCAGAAAGCTCTAAATTGCCTTCTGTGAAAATAAAGCGAACAGAGTGGCTCATTTCAGAGGTAAATAAAGATACTTGCCTTAGCAGTGTTATAAGCTCTTCTCTGTGGAGATTAACTGTCATGTTTGCTTTTTCAGGAATGACTTTTGATACATCAGGATATTCTCCAGCAAGGAGTTTGGAGATAATAGTAACAGAGCCCATCTCAACGGCCATCTTATCTTCGTGGAAAAAAAGTTTTGCGGGCTGCTCTTCTTCAAGTGTTTTTGTGATTTCTTCGATGGCTTTTAGGGGAACGATATATTGCCCATTAAATGGCTGATTGGCCATTTCTGCATTGATTTTTGCAAGACGTTTTCCATCTGTTCCAATAAGAGTGAGGTGATTTTCAGTCAGCTGAAAAAGAACTCCGTTTAGAACATGTCTGCTATCTTCTTTTGCAACAGCAAAAGAGGTTCGCATAAAGAGTTCTTTTAGCGTTGGGCTATGTACTTGAAAAGCGGATGCACTACTTAGATCAGGAAGTGATGGGTATTCTTCTTTATCTGCTGCATTAAGCTTAAATATGGAGCTACCAGCTCTTACAAAAACAACACCGAACTCTGTTTCTTCAAGTTCTATCTGATCCGTTGTGAGCTCACGTATAAGCTGAAAAAATCTTCTTGCGGGGAGCGTTATGGAGCCAGGGCTTTTAACATCGGCTGATGCAAACGCTTTGATACTTACTGTTAGGTCTGTTGCATTGAGAGTTATTTGACCATCTTCTGCTTGTATTAAGATGTTAGATAAAATAGGAATAGCAGGCTTAGAGGGGACTGTGCTTTGTATTTTCCCGATTAAAGAAACAAGTTCGAGTCTTGGCATTACAAGCTTTAGAAACGTTTTTTCAGAACTTGTCGTTTCTTGATCTATTGTTGTTTCAGAAAAAGTCATATCTATATCCCCGATTTAAAAATGTTAAATCGTGATTATAGGACTAAATGTTTTTTTGTGAAAAGAGAATCGGCACTCATCACCAAAAGATAGTGATCGCTAATTGAATCTGTGTTCCATGAGGTGATTAAAACCTTTGAAAAAGGAGATGATGTATCTCTTTTTTGGCTTTTTCTTATTATGAGAAGTTCTAGAGCTTAAAAGAGTATATTTTACAATCGTATCAATCTCTTCTTTTTGCGTCTTAAGGTATAACTTTGGACATGCCATTTTTAATGCTTTACCGTTTTGGTTTATATTGACTCGTAATCAATTGTATCAACTTTTATATATAAATTGAAGAAAATGCTTTACAAGCAATCACAAGAGATTAACCAAGAGAATCTTAAGTCTTAATAAAATCTTAATATACAGATAAGGAATTTATGAGTTTTTGATTTCTCTTTGTATCGAGCGTTTTTGCTCTTTTTCTTTGATGCTAGAGCGCTTGTCGTGGATCTTCTTCCCTCTTGCAATGCCGATTTTAGCCTTACAATAGCCTTTATTGGAGAGATGTAGGTTCAAGGGCACTATTGTGAGGCCTTTCTCCTGAATAGCCTTTTTTAGGGCCTGTATTTCCCTTTTTTGAAGGAGTAGCTTGCGATCCCGTCTTTCCACGTGATTGTGGACATTCCCGTACTTATAGTGGGCGATATGAGCCCCTACAAGGAAAGGCTCGCCTTTGATGATCCTAACGTAGGCCTCTCCAAGGCTGCCCCCTCCGTCTCGAAGCGACTTGATTTCAGTGCCAACAAGAGAGATGCCTGCGACAAAAGTCTCAAGGATCTCATAGTCATGATAGGCCTTTTTATTAGAGGCTAAATCTGTGCTTTTTGTTTTGCTCATGCTTAAATTGTAAATAAGAAGCTGCTTTTAAACAATAGCTTACTTACTGCTAGGCTTTTGCTTTGGCAGGAACCCGTATATAAATAATGAAATAGTAACGATCCAAAAGACCCAGTCAATAGATGTTTGCAAAATCTCTGTGTATTTGGTGTCACCTTTTTGCAGAAGATAGCTATAGAGTGCCTCAAAGCCAAGCTTGATCCCGATCCATCCGATGAGATAGTGAGAAGCTCTTTCAAGTCTCTTAAACCGATCTATGAAAAAGGAAAAGATTCTTACGGAAAATCGCATAATCACAAGACCTATAATACCTCCAAGATAAACGATCCACATTTTGGGAGGAAGAGCATGGTGAGGTTGCAGCGCGATCCCTGTAAGACCAAGAGCTGCGAGTATGGAATCGATTGCGAAGATAAAGTCTGTAGCTTCGATCTGCAATACTGTTTTCCAAAGGGGAGGGGTAGTTTGAAGTTTTATATTATCCTTATTTCTTCGTGTTTTTATTTTGAATGAGAACGCAAGATAGAAAAGATAAATAGCACCGATGGCTTGAACAAAGAAGTAGCGAATGAGATATGCGGCAACGAATATAGCAATAGCACGCAAAACAAAGGCAGAGAAAATACCAATCCAAAGAGCTTTGCCTCTTTGTTTTTTTGGAAGGGGCTTTACGATAGCTGCAAGAACAAGGGCATTATCTGCAGAAAGCAGGCACTCAAGAAAGATAAGTACGAGTACTTTCGGAATGTCTACATATGAGAATGTTTGGTTAAGTAGCGATACTTCCATAGAAAACTCCAGAAAGTTTCACTATGGCCATATGAAATTTAAGAATTCAAGAGAAAATACTTTGACCGAACGCAGTGACGCAGAAGCAGTCTTTTCCTTTATATGTTCCAATGGATACAAGGCCTGCTTCAAAGAGCCATTCTAAGATCGTTCTTTTAATGAGTCTTTTCTCTTCGTCCGAATACTGAGGTAGAGAATATTTCCAGCTTTTGCCAACTTTTTTCAAGATGATTTTGCTCTCTTCACTAATTGATGCAGAAATCCCTTTCATAAACTCATCATATTCAACCCAACCAAGATGAATCACATTGCTGATTGTCTTTTCAATCTCTCTAATATGACGCTCTGTTGCGACCTCTGCGCTAAAGTTTTCATATTCAAGCCTTGTCAAGGTATGTTTGTAGCTTGCAAGAGCTCTGTTTTCTACAGAAAGGCTTAACCATTCATCACAGCCGTCATTCATGGAAAGAGCGCTGTTCTCAACTCTTGCGAGCTTTAGGAATAAGAGCTTTTGGATAAGAAGTGATGCGTAACCTGTAAGCTCGTTTGTATCACTAATTCCCTTAATCACTTTTGTAAGAGGCTTTAATGCAGTTTTATCTGGAATCCATCTTTCATTTTCATCGAGTTTTAGAGAGATTGGAGAGGTTTTGCAAATGTTTAAGACGCTTGTCATGTCGCGGAGAAAAGGAAAATCTCCATCTCTCACGATCTTGACCTCTTTTGTGTTTTCGATAGGAGATGGCTTACTGTCTCTTAAGAAACGTAGGTATTCTCTCCATTCGTGAAACGGACTTACGATTTGTTGCCATTTGCCTTTGATCTTTCTGTAGACAAGGCAGCAGATAAAGTTAAATTCAAGATGAAGTAGAACCTCTTCAAACTCTTCAGTTCCCATCTCGTATTTCTTTTTAAGGTCTTCACCAAGAACCATAAAGTCAAGAGAGTTGAATACATCTTCAACGATCCCTGAGATCTTTGGATTGCCAAAATTGAGCTCCATCAAATACCTTTGAAACACCTGAGGTGTCACAAGGTATTTTTCAATAAGAGAGTCAAAAATATTGTTGGATGTTCTTGGTATAGGATACCAGCTTAGTAAAATATGAAAAGGAACTTTTCTAAGTAGGCTTTGTAGATATTCCATGCCAGGAACAAAACCCTCTTGGAACTTTTGGATTTGCGCTTCAAAATACTTTCGCGTTTCTTTATGCAGATGGATAGTAACACCCTTAATCTGAAAAAGACCTGTTGCAGATAGCTTTTGCAAAACCTTTGACAGATCGGATTCTTCTATAACAAGATCTTGAGCAAGTTTTGAAATAGCAATTGTTGGAGGGCTATAAAGTATCTCCTCCAAAACCACGAGGTCCTCAGATGTCAATTTAGCCATGATCAATCGATTCTGGATGTCTTTTTGGTAGTTATAATCTTCAAGATTGACCTTATTTTTTCTGAAAGGATTTAGCTCAAGCATGTACCACCTAAAAAGATTTTAGTGTTTATTCAATCACAATTGAAATAATTACCATTAAGTTAATAAATTCTATGATTTATTTCAATTTTTATAATATAAATTTTTCTTACTGTTTTTAAAAGCGTATTTAGAGACGTATACCAACAAGTTCAGATCTAAAGGTATTCTTTTTAAAATAAAGAATAGATCGGACGCTTTTAAGGTACGCTCTTGTTTCAAGACCCTAAAGTTTTAACAAATCTTGTAATTTAAATTAAGCAAAAACAGGGGGATTATGAAAAGAAAACGTGCTAATTTCGTGCAAAGAACATATGTATACTTGATAAATTTTTAAGATGACTATTATTGTAAGAACATTTTTTGAAAACTCTGCTTGTTTGAGCCGGGTGGATCAAATGGCCCCTAAAGAAAGGAATCCTGGAGAGCCTGAAAACTATTTTGTTTTTTAGAGAAAATATTGCTATACTCGCAGAATCTAACTTCATAAAAAGTACAAGAATATGCAACACAAAAANTACGATCWCCAAAAGATAGAAAAGAAATGGCAATCCTACTGGGAAGAACACAAGCTTTTTAAAGCCGAAATCGATCCAAAAAAACCTAAATACTATGTCCTAGACATGTTTCCATATCCTTCCGGAGCAGGTCTACATGTAGGCCACGTAACAGGTTATACAGCAACAGATGTTCTTGCTCGTTATAAAAGACAAATGGGATTTAATGTTCTTCATCCTATGGGGTGGGACAGCTTTGGGTTGCCTGCAGAGCAGTATGCAATAAGAACAGGAACACATCCTCGAGTTACAACTGAGAAAAGCATCAACACTTACAGAAAGCAGCTCAAATCTCTTGGCTTTAGTTACGACTGGGATAGAGAGATCGCAACAAGCGATCCTACTTATTACAAATGGACACAATATATTTTTACAAAGCTGTTTGAGAAAGGTCTTGCTTACGAAGCTGAAGCTCTTGTGAATTACTGCCCAAAGCTTGGTACTGTTCTTGCAAATGAAGAAGTAGATAATGGAGTCTCTAAAGAGGGTGGATATCCTGTTGAAAGAAGACCTCTTAAGCAATGGGTTCTAAAGATTACAGAATATGCAGAAAGACTTCTTACAGATCTTGACGATTTAGACTGGCCTGACTACCTGAAAAAGCTTCAAAGGAATTGGATTGGTAAAAGTGAAGGTGTAGACGCTATATTCAAAGTGGATGGCCATGACGAAACAATAGAAACATTCACAACGCGTATCGATACTATATTTGGCCTTGCTTATATCGTTCTTGCGCCGGAGCACCCACTTGTTGAAAAGATTACAAAAGAATCTCATAAAGACACAGTGAGGGCATATCAGAAAGCGACAGCTCAAAAAGCTGATTTTGATCGTTCTGAGATGAATAAGGATAAGACAGGTATTTGGACAGGTGCTCATGTGCTTCATCCGATAACAGGCGAAAAACTCCCAGTATGGATCGCGGATTACGTTCTTATGAGTTATGGTACGGGCGCTGTTATGGCTGTTCCTGGTCATGATGAAAGAGACTTTGAGTTTTCAACAAAATACGGCATTGATATCCCCGTTGTTTATGACCCAGATGTTGAAAAG
The DNA here is from genome assembly GCA_002402025.1 of Candidatus Aerophobota bacterium. Classification (GTDB taxonomy): domain Bacteria; phylum Chlamydiota; class Chlamydiia; order Chlamydiales. The sequence goes on along the minus strand of NVUU01000036.1, from coordinate 6,650 downwards.
TTCCCCGAATGCATTCCTAAGGGAATGTCAAAAGAGGAAGCCCGCGCAAAAGTTCTTAAAGGTGAGCTTTGCTGGAGTCCTGATGGAAAAATGGTCAATTCGAAATATRAAGATTTGGATTTAAATGGTTTAAGTATAAAAGACGCTAAAGAAGCCGCGACAAAATGGATGGAAACAAAAGGACTTGCTAAAAGATGTATCACCTACAAACTTCGAGACTGGCTTTTCTCAAGACAGAGATACTGGGCAGAACCTTTTCCGATACTTCATTTTGAAGACGGATCTATGCGTTGCTTAACCAAAGATGAACTTCCATTAACCCCTCCCGATCTAACTGATTTTAAACCAGCAGGGGATGGGAAAAGCCCTCTTGCAAAAGTAAGAGACTGGGTAGAAATCATAGATGAAAAAACGGGAAAGAAAGCCTTAAGAGAAACAAATACGATGCCCCAGTGGGCTGGATCTTGCTGGTACTATTTAAGATTCTGTGACCCTAAAAATGATAAGGAGCCTTTCAGCAAAGAGTCAGAAAAATACTGGCTTCCTGTTGATCTTTATATCGGAGGTGTTGAGCACGCAGTGCTCCATCTTCTTTACTCAAGATTTTGGCACAAAGTTCTTTTCGATTGTGGTCTTGTTTCTACAAAAGAGCCGTTTAAAACATTGCGTAACCAAGGTCTTGTTACTGCGATGTCGTATAAGAAGAAACAAGGTGGTTACTTAGCAGAGCACGAAGTTGTCAAAGAAGGAAAAAAGTACTTTGATACAAAAACCAAAGAAGAAGTGCACGGTCAAATAGAAAAAATGTCTAAATCCAAGCTTAATGGCGTTTCTCCAGATGAAATTATTGAGGAGTTTGGGGCAGACACGCTAAGACTATATGAGATGTTTATGAGCCCATTTGATAAGGAAAAGCTTTGGAATAACGAGGCGATTTCTGGCTGTAAAAGGTTTTTAAACAGATTCTATGATCTTGTAACATCAGACAAAGTGTCAGATAAAGATACTGATATGGGTCACAAACTTGGTCATAAGCTTGCATCTGGTGTGCAGCACGATATAGAGCAAATGTTCTACAATACGTGCATCGCTAAGATGATGGAGTTTATTAACGCTTTTTCTCCGCTAGAAACATATCCAAGAAGTACACTTCAAATGGCAACAAAAGTTCTATATCCATTCGCGCCTCACTTTGCAGAGGAGTGCTATCAATTACTTGGCGGAAAAACAAGCCTTGTTTTTGAACCCTTCCCAAAGGCTGATGAGAAGTATTTAACAGAAGACACTGTCACATATGTTATCCAGGTGAATGGAAAAGTAAGAGGGAAATTGGATTTCCCAGTAGGTATTAGCAAAGAAGATGTGATTAGCAAAGGCAAAGCCTTTCAAAATGTTAAAAAGTACCTAGAGGGGAAACAAATCATTAAAGAGATCTATATCCCAAATAAACTACTGAACATTGTAATCAAAAAGTAAGATGAGCATATCAAGATCTTTGTACAACGTATTTTTGTTTTTTCTACTTTGCGCGTACATGCCAAAGATCTTGGTTCAAAGATTTTCCTCAGGAAAGTATAGAAAAAGTCTTCCATTTAAGCTTGGTTTTAAATTTCCAGACTTTAGCAAGGTAAAAACAACCTCTATCTGGATCCATGCTGGATCTGTTGGTGAGACGAAGGCTGCGATTGCATTTGCAAAAATTGCAAAGGAATCGCTTCCGAATACTTCTATTGTATTTTCTACAACGACAGAGACAGGACTTGATGAAGTAAAACGCTCAATGCCGTTTTTAGATGAAGTATTTTACCTTCCATTTGATTTTTCTTGGATCTTGAGAAAATACTTCAAAAAGCTAAAGCCAAATCTTTTGGTTCTTGTCGAGAGTGATCTTTGGCCAAATCTACTGAATATTGCAAAACAAAATTCTGCAAAGACACTCCTTATAAATGGAAAACTTTCTGAGAAGTCATTTAAAAGACATATGCTTCTTAAAGGACTATCTTCCATGCTGTTTAGAGATATCGATATGTGCTGCATCCAAAATGAAGAATATATGGATCGGTTTTTGAAGATCGGTGTAGGGGAAAAAAAACTTAAAATTTGTGGGAACCTGAAATTCGATACTCCAAGGAAATCGTCAAGCAAACTCGACCTTAAAAAGTTCAAGGCAAAGCTTGGGATACTACCCCAGCATAAAGTGATTACGATAGGATCAACGCATCATAATGAAGAAAGTATGCTTTTACAAGCTGTGGGGCCTCTTCTTCAGCAAGATCATAATTTAAAAGTGATCCTTGTTCCAAGACATCCTGAACGATTTTTAGATGTTGAGAAATACCTGCAAGAACACCATAGAGAATATCTTAAATACACAAGCGGGCAAGCTGCGACAGGTTATGAAAAAATACTACTTATTGATGCTATGGGAATGTTAAATCAATGCTATGAAATCTCAGACATTGCAATCGTTGCAGGAAGTTATGTAAATATCGGTGGCCATAATCTACTTGAGCCTATCGAGTACGGCGTACCTGTTTTATTTGGTCCCTATGTTCATGCGCAGAAAGAACTAGCAAAGCTTGTAATGGATGCTGAGGTTGGACATAAGAAAGAGCTTTCAGCTTTGAGTGATGCGATCCGTTCTTATTTATATTCGGAAAATTCCAAAGAATTACACACGGCAAAGTGTGAACTATTCCTTGCTCATTGTAGGGGATCGTCTAAAAAATGTTGGCTTGAGGCTGAAAAGCTACTTAGGTCAATCAATTAGGTTGTTCTTAATAAATTCATTTGGTAGACTTGCCCCTTTCGAGAGCACGAAAGTAACTCTCAAATGATTGTCGCGGGGTGGAGCAGTGGTTAGCTCGTTGGGCTCATAACCCAAAGGTCGGAGGTTCGAATCCTTTCCCCGCTAATTTTACCGAATATGGCGGTATAGCTCAGTTGGTAGAGCACCGGAATCATAATCCGTATGTCGTTGGTTCGAGTCCATCTGCCGCTATACTATTCTTAAGTTTCACAAACATTAGTTTTTAGAGAACGTCGGGGGTTTATCCCTTGAGCCTACGATTGCATCTCCATGATCATCATGAAAAAGTTGCTCAGTTAAAGCTTTATCGACTTCTTGTTCTAAATTTTTTGTATGGGTGATTTCTTCAAGTTCTTCTTGATCATCTGACATAGAAAGATCCCTTTTAAAAGAGTTTAGGAATCTTAATACATAAGATCTTTTCAGAATTTACACAAGTCTTGTTGTACTGAATTGGCCATAATTTACCCTTTTAAAAGGGTTGCTATGTGGTTTGTGAAGAATTTAATCCTATCATGAAACACAGGAAGATCTCTTCCTTTGATTGCAAGATTTGCAGAAGGAACTCCTCTAATTTCATACAAGATAAAATCTTGAGGATATCTATTATTGCGGTTTTCTCTACTCTTTAGCTTCTCTTCAAGAATAAATTCACCAAAATCTTCGTGATGATTACTGCAATATTCCCAGCATTCTATTGCACTTTTATCGTCACTGTCTTTACTTGTTGCAAAATCAACAACCATATCTGTCCATTTAGGTACGTTGTATACTGTTTCAAAGGAATAGCCTTCAATAATCCGGTTCGTAATGCTGTATAAAGGCTGACCGTTTTTTGAATATAGATCTTCTAATCCAGATTCAAAGTTTTTTAGTTCATCTGCGTTAACCTTCTCCGCGATCAACCCGTCCCAAAGAGAGGTCCCATCAGCGATTGTTTTGGCATTTTTAACAGAAAGATGGGGTGTTGTCGATGCTGGCGGCGTACTTGTAGTAATCCCTTCAGTGACTGTTGCGAGAACAGAAGGCGTTCTAGTTTCTTGTGCACGTACAGTTACTATATTTCCTGTTGAAGACGTCGTAGGAGAAGGCTGGGTAGTTGGGGGGGATATCACTGGAGTTAAAGAGCCGGTAAGGCTTCCAACTACTCTAGGTATTGGAGACCTTATAGTCGTAGGAATCGTAGGAGAAGGCTGGATGGGTCTCATTAAAGAGTTGGTAGGTGTTGTTGGAGTGCTTGAATCTCTTGTAGCAGCTTCATATAAATATTTGGCAGCAACAGCGCAAACCACACCAACGAAGGTCCAGCTAGCTGCTGCAAGCAGAGCAAAAGAAGCCTTTGTTAAAATGGTTACACATCCGTAACTTAAGATACCAACAGATGATCCAGCGACCACTGTTTTTAAGTTTTCTTCAGACGCCAAATAACCTGAAACTCTGTTGTATGCCGCGTTGCTGAGCCTTTGAAGATCCATATATACCACTAATTATCAGTTAATTTAAGGGGTCATTATATTGTATTAAACGAATAAAAATGAAGAATTAAATACAAAATTAACTATATATAAAATATACCTGTATTTAATAAATAATTTATTATTAATAAATATAGCCGCAGCATCTACAAGAAAACTCTACATAAAATGCAAAAAATTTACAATCAAATACTTAAAATTTTAGCGGGAATAGCTGCAGTCCCTTTATGAAAAAACAGCTCTAAAACTGAACATTTTAAATTTCAGATGTTTTTTGTTCAAAACATTTAGCCCGAAACGAGCCCTTATCGAAAGACGAAAACTATAACATACACAGGTAAAATATTTAATAGCGGAATAGTTTCATAAAGTCAAATTAACAGTTTAAAACCAATGCTATTTATTTTATAATTGTATTTTAATAATTATTATCATAATTAGTTGTATACTTATTTTTCGGTCAATTAGAAGATAAACATCTTGAAGGAGATTATTATGAAAGTTATTCAAACTAATACAGCAATATTGCAACAAAACTCTTCGCCGGCTTTGACTAGGCAAGAGATATCTAGGTCGAAAAATATACCTAAATCTGGGCTTGCTAGAGTTAAGGATAGAATTTCAAATATTAATACAAGAGCTTTTATTTTGATTAAATCAATACCTGTCAAGATTGTTTTTGAGGCAGAGTATATGGTTTATTCTATGATAGAAAAGGAAGTACAAGCATGTGCTAAACTTGCTTCTAGAGCATTCAAAATTGATAAACCGATAGACGAATTTTCAAGGATAAAACATGTTTTATTTCTTGAGGATTCAGACATTAAAGGTTTAACGATAAAACAAATTGTATCTAATGAAGGCATGACGATGGAAGAATATAAAGAAGAATGTTTATTTAGGGCAAAATCTGATAAAAAAGAAGATTTCAGGAACGCTCACAGGTACCTTAAGATAATGAATGATATAGAAGACGCTGGAGAGAAAGCTTACATGCAAAGTGAAGGGTACGTAAGTGCTGATGAGAGACTAGAAGCTTTGTTGATGAGCTGATGAGCTTCGAGACTGTTGCGAGCTAGCGATTAATCCCACACTTTCTTAAAATATCTCTTTTRAAAAAATGAGGTGTTTTATGTACCAATACGAAATGATTTGCTTAGATGAACTTGTTAGCCCAGACCATAACTATCGCAAATTTCTTTCTATCTGGTCATTTAAATTTGCAGCTAAGCAATTCAAAAAATTGGACAAAGGCAACCCCTTTAAAGGATATGGATTGCTAAAATTGTTTAAATGTCTTCTTTTACAATTTATGGAAAATCTTAGTGACAAGGAACTTGAAGCATTTATCCAGGAAAATAATGCCGCAAAATTCTTTTGCGGCTTTGAGCTCAAAGATAAAACCCCAGATCATACAGTTTTTTGCAAAGCTAGATCTCGCATTGGGACTTCTTTACTTTCCAAAATTTTCACTGATTTAAGACGTCAGCTTAAATCTGTAGGACTCGAATGAGGTTTTTAACTTTGTCGATGCAAGTTCACTCATTTCCAAGGCAGCTCTCTGGAAAGAGAAAGACAAAGTCATTCAGAAGAAGTACGACAAACTCAATAACGAGACCCTTCCTAAAGTGGCTTATGATAAACAAGCACGTATTTGGTTGCAAAGGTAAGAATAAATTTTGGTACGGATATAAAAAGCACGTAAGTATGGATATGCAAACGGGTCTGATAAACAAAGTCGCTTTGACTCCTGCGAATACAACAGATGGACAGGGTTTTAAACTGGTATGCCCTTCCGGTGGAGCTGTTTACGCAGACAAAGCTTATTGTGGTGCAAGTTGTCAACGAACAAGTACTGCAAATGGTTGTTATTTATCAGCGATTAGAAAMAACAACATGAAAGATAAAAATAGAGATCTTGATAAATGGAGGAGTCACATTCGTTCCCCCTATGAAAGGGTCTTTTCCAAACAAAGGAAAAGAACCCGCTACAGAGGGATCGTAAAGAATCAATTCTCGTGTTTCATGGAATCGATTTGTTTTAATTTCAAACGTTTGATTGTTTTAGATGTGAAAGGCCTATGTCTAAATTAGAAAATTCTTAGGTCGCAACACCAAAAAAGGCTTCAAAACTATGTTTTGAAGCCTAAGTCTTACTTTAATTTTTCAAAAATTCGAATTCAATAGCCTTTCAGGGAACAAAAATCTCTAGCTCGCAACTGCCTCATCAATCGAAAATTTTCCAAATCAATTCCATCTAAGAGCCTGCCAGATGGTTTACCAAATTCCTTTTGCTCTCCATCTGTTAAAGCGATTGTAGCAAGAGCTCCAAGGGCCATATTCTTCTGGAAGATCTCGCCAAGGAG
>NVUU01000035.1 GCA_002402025.1 Candidatus Aerophobota bacterium | reverse complement strand
AATATTGAAAGTAGAACCACTATTTGCACCCATACTTACCGAACCTTCATTACTATTACAGTAAATTCCTCCTCCTAGGACTGCAGCCGTATTGAAAAAAATCAAAGTACTCAAGCGGTAGACAGCTTTTGCATTCGAAATTCACAAGGCGAGAATGTATTTGAGTTGAATACAGCTGGGAAAACCTATAAATTCTTCAATAAGACTTTGGAGTTGGAGTGTCAAAGGATTTTGATTCCCCCCATTGCTCGTAATCAATTTGATAACAGAGTTTTTTTGGATGTCCCTTGTGGAGAGGTCACTGATCAAGTATTCATGCTTTTTGCAAAGGCTATGCTCTACTACCTAGAAACAACTCTCCGTAAAGACGGTTTTGAATGTGAGGGGCTTTTTGTCCAGTCTGGATTGCAAGAGAACTCTGCTTCGGAAAACACCTTTTAACTTATTGGGGATCAGGTGATTAAGCCTTTTTGATCAAAAAAACTTTTCCCTTTGGGAGATTGGCTTGTGACTCCATTTCTATGCTTTGGAAGTACTTCGCAATCCCATAATTTTTGTAAGTCATTGATATTATTTTGTTTGTATAATTATCGGTTGTTTTTAGCGTGATTATTGTTATAATGTTAACTAGTTTATAGCAATAAAGGATGAGAAAATGTCTTTATATATTCAATCAACAGGAACGTCAAAAGTCTACAGTCAAGATTTAACAGTAGATACAGGCAGAAAAGACGAAATGGTCCCTACCGTTCGTGCTCAAAGGCCAAGTTTAAGTCTGAAAAGGTTTTCTTTGCCTCTACAAGGCAGCGGCCTACAACCTAAGAAACGACCAAACCTATCGCAATCTCTAGTAGGTTTTAGTGAGGCTGTAAGGATTCAAAAGGTAGAAAAAAAAGAGTTCGGGGCAGCAATCAAGGAACTTGAGCGGACAAAAGCACACCTATATATCAAGGAATACTATAGACAGAGCGATCTGCCAATCAGCCAGGTTTTCCGAACAATGTATCCAAAGAAAACCATTGAATTAATAGATATCCAAGAGGGAGTAACAGATACAAAAATCGTCAAGGTTGATGGGATTCGTAAGCATGTTCTAAAAAAAGTTTCCCTCCCTGAAGGTATAACTAAACATCATTGGGGGGATGTGTCAGTTCGATTGAAGATGGAACAAGGGGGCTTGCAGGAAAAAGTCACTAAACTGTTTTTTGAGTGCCCTGGGTCATTAATGCCTCAAAATTTTCCCTATGTTAACTATGCGCAGCGTGAAAAAGTTGCATTTATTTTTGGCGAAAAATTAGGTGTTCTAGAAACTGAAGTCATTAAAGCAGAAGAGGGGGTCTTTTCCCTTCATAAGTTTATAGAGAATAGTGGATCAGCTCGATTATTCGACTTGGCTTCAGATGTAAATCAAAAAAAACTCAACCTTCAACAACTTCAAAATATTGGGATTTTGGACATCTTAATAGAGAACCAAGACCGTAATCCTGGAAATATCCTAGTTGTTTCTAGGCCAGATCAGCTCGATCTAGTTCCCATCGATCATGCCTTAAGTTATCAACAGAAAAATTTTCAACTTACTCTTGCTTTTGGTGAAATTAAAAAGCCGTGTTGGACGCAGTGGAAACGTGCAGATGATAAATTGACTGATGAAACTAAGGAGTTTATCAAAAAATTAGACAAGAAAACCCTTCTTGCAAAAGCTGAAGAAAAAGGAATCATTATCGATGATAAGATAGAAAAGTCTCTTAAGTTCAATGTTGATCTACTTCAGAGATCGATTGAAACTCGAGAAGATATCACGTTAAATCAACTTTATAATAAATTCTTGAATCCTACACTGGAAGCGGTCTAATAGAAGTAGACGCTCTAAATAAGCGGAAAAGTGAGTTTTTAAAAGGGTCTTTAGGTGCCAAAAAGGCACATTTAACAGATGAACAAAAGGAACTAAAAAAACTTTGTAAAGAAATCATACGTCTAAAACTAGAGAGAGAAATCCTTCTTGAAAAGACCTGGTATTACATAAGAGCGTGTGGTCTTGATCTTACAAGAAAACTCCTCTTTGTATCAGGAGCCAAGAAATAGGCGCTCTCAAGCTAGTCTTGCGCAATCACTTCGGTAGGAGTCTCTCCAATGAGACTTCCTATAAAGTAATGATCAAGCATAAGCTCTGAAAGAGCATTTTTAAGTGCTTTATTCAGGGCTTTAGTTGCATTCTTACCGGAGTATAAGAAGATTGGGGACTCGATTCCTTTTGCTTTGATCTTTTTAAAGTAAAGAGGATCGCCACTCTCGCTTAGGACATGGATGTTCATTTGTAAATCTGCAACAGATTTTGCAGCGAAGAGATTACTTTCATAATCTACATAGCATTTATCAAGTGTAACAAGAAGTTTCAAACCACCCTCCGTAATCACAAACCCTTTGGCAATCATCTCATCTTGCATAGCTCTTAGTATAGAGACAGGAAGTTCTTCTTTAGGAAAGATTTTGGCTGTTTTCATACCAAGAGAATTTTGGATATATCCGACAGTCTCTTTTTCTTCTCTTTCGTCTTTGATCTCAATAATAATGGGTTTTTTTCCAGGATGGTCGATGACTTGCGTTGTTTTAGAAGGTTTATGTTTTACATCCGCGTAGTCGTTCTTAACAGCACACGAGCATAAAATAACAGCGGCAGCAGCAATAAAAAAAAACGGCTTCATAGAAAAAATCCTCATATCTTCAACAATCGCTGAATATACAAGAGAGCTCTCCTATGAGTCAATAGAACCTATTTAGAATACCGAAAATACAAAGGCACATGTTGACTCCCCAGAGATATTCAAGATATTACTTTGAGATGCATGGGGAACTAGAATAAAAGGTATCAAGAAAGAAATTATTTAAATCAAACAATCTTAATAAAAAATTTTTAAATATTTCTGTTAAATGGGTTTGGGGGTATAATTTAGCTCTAAAAAGTCACTTTGGAGGYGTTAAAATGGCAATTCATTATGATAATGCACAGGCAGCAGCAAGTGCTATAGTCGACCAGCTTGAAAACGTGCGAGGTGAAGAAGGCGYTGATCCATTAGCAAGGCTAGTGCAACAATCCTTAGCTGGATTTGATGACACCGCCAAAATGTGTTCTCTAAAAAAAGTTACCGTTCCAAAATTTGGGGCTGAGTGGAGATTTCCATCTGATCACCTTCCTATTGGATGCATAGTAAATGGGAAGAATATCGTTTCTTGGAACGTGATGAATGATAAATATATGGAGTGGGTAACAGAAAAAGACTCCCAAGGACTTAATGGTTCTTTAATTACGGAGCTGGATAAACCAGTTATTGGGAAACCCGGTTTTACTCAAAGAGATCTTGTCGTATTAGAAGATATCCTGCTGATGCTCCAAATTCCTGGGTCACCAAAACATGTGCTAGCTTTACAAGAGGTTTCTGAACCACTTATTCTGGAGCTTGTTGTAGCTTTACCAGAAAATTATCAAATCATTCTGCAATCAGGGCCCTTTGTTGACCGTAGCCAATGTATTCTAGATCAAAATATCGCAATTATTGACACAGATGCTTTTGAGTATATTCCTGATCTTTCAAGACCTCAGTATAGCGGTGTATTCTCAGGAGATCAAAGTTCAAGACATATAATGGACATAATTTTTGAAGCAAAAGATACAAAAGAAAAATTTCGAATAGTCAATGCTCATGTTCCCGGAGATCCATCTATTCCATCAAGGGATGAATTTGCAAGACATGTTACTCATCCTGACCTTGGGTCAGAGGATCTAAATGAAGTAAGGAAACACTGTATTACTGTAGCTCTTGGAGACATGAACTTTGATGAGATCAAGATGCAAAGAGCGTTTGATATAGCAGGAGCTGGGCATGAAGATCCCCTTTTTGTAAGAGTATCACCCTATAGAACAAATGTTGGGGGTAATTTCGATGTAGAAGGAGATGAACTTTGCGCAAAAGCTATAGATCATTTCTTTGTATCTACATCTGTCGATGGTACACCTACTCAAGTAGGGGGCATGAGTTACAAAGATGTCTACCCTCTCCGATGCCAAGTAAATCATTTAGAACTAATACTTAACTTATTTAAAAGGCATACAAGAGGCTAGGAATTTTTCTTGTTCTAGACAAAATCCATTCGCGTGTTAACGCCTTTTTCTTTTTAGGTCGCGTTCTTTTCTTAAGATATCGAGGATGAGTCTTGTGTCGATACTCTTTACTGTGTAGTTAGGATCTCCGTAGTATCCCCTTTTATACGCTTCATTATCATCCATGATGTATTTCCCAGATTGTACTCCATAGTACCTGAGTTTTTTTATGTTGCTAAAGAGTCTATAACCAAGCATCAGACATCCCTCAGGCATGACCTCAACAACAGCTGCATCCTTCGGTAAAAAGAGCAGGTGTGAAAACCCATTTCCATGTACCCCCATGAGTACGTCTGTGTTTTTCATGATCTCGATTTGATTTTGATAGGATTTTTTTTCTAGGTAGTATGCTTTGAATTCAACATCGTGAAGTTCTTTTATTTTCTTGAATAATACTTTTCGCTGCCTTGTGTTAATATGCCTTGGTGCATTCCTCATAATATAGGTTACTCTAAGCTTTGCAGACGGTCTATTTTGAGATTTTGTGTACGCATGCATACGATTTGACATGTTTTCTAATACATCTGGATTAAAGCTCTTATATGCGGATCCAAGCATTATGTTTGGATGCAGGCATTCAGGAATAGAATAAGTAAGAGCTCTGTCAGAAAAAAAACCTTCTTCAATGAATAGAACTTTGTCTCTGTAGCGTGCTTTTAACGTATCATAGGTAAAGATCTCTGCATTCGGGAAAAGTCCTTTCATGAGGTGTTTGTTAATGTTATTGGGTCCCTCCCATCCTGGGTAGGAAGTTTTCCCATCACCAAGAAGCATAATCTGCTTTACACTTTGCGCATGATCATGGCCATATAAAGCATAGATGCCAACGAGATGTTCTAGGAGATGGAAATAATGAAGAAGTGTATGAGCATAGTCAGAACCTTCGAAGAGCATGAGGGTTTTTCCGTGAAGGTGTTTTATATTATAAAAATCATGCGACTCTGTTAAATCACAGATATTAAAAAATCTTCCAGCATCAGAGGCAAGATCATGTCCTTCTCCGTTTTGTAGATAGATACGACTTGTTGATGTGTCAAGGACAAGAGATCTATGAAGAGAGAAAGGTTTTGGGTAAAAATTTTCTGAGAAGAGTAGCAGCTGCGAGAGCAGAAGAGATAAGAAGAAATACCGTTTCATCAATAGCCTCCATTGGGTACAAGGAGGCTATTTATAAAAATGATCTTTAATTGTAAAGAGTCAAGCTTCTTGGGTTTTTGCTTTGGACTCTTTAATAAAGAGTGCTGCAATGAAAGCAAGCAAGAAGGTCACAGGAAATACCATAAACCCGCGAACAAAGTCTGTATAAGCATAAACAGGCATTCCATCTACGATTTTACCACTCCAGTTGGAGTCAATAAGTTTACCGCAGGTAAATTGTACAAGTCCTGGAAAACCCATGATGATCAAAGCTGCGACCGCCATAGAAGTTCCTGTTAGGTGTTTTGGACTATGCTCTGTGATAAGAGGATAGCCAAGCACCTGGGAAGATGAAAGGAAGCCAAGTAAGAAAAAGAGGATCAACATCGCGCTAAAAGATGCGTGCTGCATGGATAGGATTACAAGCATGCAGGCAAGTGATGCTAAGGCTCCCATGATCATGTATTTTCTGCGAGAACCCGTCTTATCAGAAATATATCCAAATAAAGTAGATCCAAGAATCGTTCCCATACAGATCATACTTGTCACAAAAGACGCCTCTGAAAAAGGGATTTTGTGGATTTGTGATAAGTAGAGGCTGCCGTATGCAGCGCCGATCACCATAAGAGGAAGGTTTGTGAAACTTGTATAGATGCCGCAAAAGATATTTTGTTTGTTTACAAGGCAGCTAAGAAGGTCTTTAAAGAAATGAGAATTTCTTTCTTTTTTGATTTCTTTAATAAAGGTAGTAGAGGGAGCATCTCTTACTACAAAGAAGATCAAGAAGAAGATCACAACTCCAATGAGGGCATCGATAAGTACTGCGTTTCTCCATGTGACGGATTCTGCAAGCAGGGTAAATGGTGCCTGCGCAAGAACGCCACCAAACATGCCAAGAGTAATGACAATACCAATAACAAAAGCTTGTTTCTTTGGGGGGAACCATCTTGAGATAAACATCATGCAGCTTAAGAAGCAAAAAGCATTTCCAATACCGGATAAGAAGTGCGCAAAGCACGCAAATGCAAAGGTTGTTGCAAGGGCAAACCCAACAGTACCGAGGATACAGACAACAAGTGCAGCTAAGATCACTTTCCTTGTCGAGAAATAGTCGAGTATGATTCCTGCTGGCAGAAGGAAGATTACGTCTGCAAGAAGGTATGTGGAGCCGAGTACTCCCAAATTTGTTGCAGTGATTTTAAGATCTTTCATTAGCATAGGAGAGATTGCATTAAGCATATGAAACTGCATTAGTTCGTAGGCGAAGAAAAGCCCTGCGCAAATACAGATGACCCAAGCGAGAAAATAAGATGTCTTTGTCTCTTCTTTAAGAGTTTGTGTTTCCATTTTGTTGCCTCATGAAGGTTGATAGGTGTTTGTTGCGTAACGATCCATTTCAGGAACAGCCTCTCTAAAATGTTTCATACAAGAAGAGACGTATTTTGCATTACCAAGTACTGCGACTTGATTTCCCTTTGTTATAGGGTTGCCTTCATTATCTACACGGATATTCATAGTAGCCTTGCTTCCGCAGTGGCAGATAGTCTTTATTTCCATAAGTTCTTGTGCCCAGGCGAGAAGGTAGTTACTACCTTCAAAAGGCTCCCCGAGAAAATCAGATCTTAGTCCGTAGCAGAGAACTGCGATGTCGAGATCGCTTGCTATTTTCACAAGTTGTGCAACTTGGTTTTTCTTCAGAAAGTGTGCCTCATCAACAAGAATGCATGTGAGTTCTTTTAACTCTTTTTTCTTCTCTTTCACATATCCATAAAGATTGAATTCTTCATCATACCCTATGGCGCTTTGTTTTAGTCCTATTCTTGAATAGATGGTAGGTCCACCGAATCTATTGTCTATTTTAGGAGCAAAGAGGATGGTCTGCATTCCTCTTTCTATATAGTTGTAACTAGACTGTAAAAGAGTAGTGCTTTTGCCAGCGTTCATTGCTGAATAATAAAAATATAATTTCTTTGTCATGCCAGATTCCTTGGTTGCAGTCTTGTGATTTCAGAAACTATACAAAAATTAGAGTAAAAGTGGAGTAAAAAATTGAAAAAAGTCCTCATTGCTTTCTGAGGTTTAATTTTGCTAGAGTTCTTTTAAGATTTGGGAGTACAAAATGTTTGATGACGCAAAGCTAATAGACCTCACTCATACTATCGATAGTTCCATTCCAACTTGGACAGGATCTTGTGGTTTTAAGTATGAAGTGAAGAGAGATTACAAAGACGGCCTCAGAGTTTTAAAGTATGAGATGCATGGCGCTTGTGGAACACATATGGATGCCCCATCTCACTTTGTGAGAGATGGAAAAAATATAGCCGATATTCCGCTTGAGCAGCTCTTTAGCCCATGCGTGCTTATTGATGTTACAAAAAAAAGAAATGAAGGTCTTTTCATCAGTCCAGAAGATATTAAGGAATATGAAAAAGACTATGGTAAAATACCGAAAAATGCTCTTGTGATAGGTTTCACCGGATGGCAAGAATTTTGGAATGACCCCCTTAAGTATAGGAATCCCAAAGACGGGGGAGGGCTTGCTTTTCCAGGGTTTTCTAAAGAGGCAGCAGAGCTGCTACTTGAGAGAGATATCTCAGGCATTGGGATTGATACACTCTCTCCTGATGGATCTAACCAGGAGACATTTCCTGTACATCATACGATACTAGGAGATGGAAAGTTTATTTTAGAAAATATGGTTAACCTGCATAAACTTCCTCCAAGAGGAGCCTCTGTGATCACACTTCCGATTAAAGTTGGTCCGGGAACAGAAGCTGCTGTTCGCTCTGTTGGAGTTGTGCATACTTGAGGATACTATGGAACTTGCAACATATATAGATCATACACTTTTAAACACGAGTGCAACAAAAGAAGAGATTGAAAGTTTTTGCAACTCTGCAAAAGATTATCCTTTTGCAAGTGTCTTTGTGCATCCCTATCATGTTTCTTTTGCAAAAGAGCTTCTTGAAAGTACAAATGTGCCGATAGGTACGACAGTCGGATTCCCTCTTGGATCAAATACTCCTGATGTGAAAATCTATGAAGCAAAGAACGCTCTTGATAATGGAGCAGGAGAGCTTGATATGGTGTTGAATCTTCCTGCTTTTTTCTCTTTGGATTTTGAAACGGTATCAAAAGAGATAAGAGAAATTAAGAAACTCTTGGGAGATAGGATTCTTAAGGTGATTATCGAAACTTGCCTTTTAGATGATGAGCAAAAAATTTTGGCCTGCCAGCTTGTTGCAGATGCTGGTGCGGACTTTGTTAAAACATCTACGGGCTGTTCGACATCTGGTGCAAAAGTGTCCGATGTGTCTCTTATGCATAAAGCTTGTGGCACAAGGTGCAGGGTAAAAGCGTCTGGTGGGATAAGAGATAAAGAATCAGCGCTATTAATGATAGAGGCGGGGGCGTCAAGGATTGGAACTTCATCTTCTACTAAGATCATGCTCTCTTAGAAGAAGTTTGTTAAGGATATCAAGGGCAAGATTTTTTGTTTTGTTGTTTTCATCAAGGATAGGGTTGTATTCAACAAGCTCGAGACAAACAAGATCTTGCAGAAGGTCTATCTGAGCAAACCCTTCTAAAAGTTCTTTTTTACAAAGTCCTTTGTACTCTTGAGATCCTACGCCCGGCGCGTGCGAGGGGTCAATTGCATCAAAATCAAAAGAGATGCCCACCTCAAGGTCTTTCTTTTTTAAGTCATTAAAGGCATTTAATAACACGTTTGCAAAGCCTTCTTTTGTGACCTCCTGCATATAATGCACGCGAACATTGTGATCCTTGAGGAATTTCTCTTCTTCTTTCTCATAGGATCTTGTTGCGATAAGGATCAGATTTTCAGGAAGAAGTTTTTGTAGACTGTCATGTCTTTCTATAAGTGCGGGACCGTAGCCAAGTAGGGAGGCAAGAGGCATCCCGTGGTATGCTTTTGATGGGGACGTATCGAATGTATGTGCGTCCATATGTGCATCGATCCAGATAAGGCCAAGTTTTTTGCTAAGAGTGTTTAAGTGCTCGATGTTCGCAAACCATGTACCAATAGCAACAGAATGGTCACCTCCGATAACGATCGGCATGATATTATGCTTTAGATAGAAGAGAACTTTTTGGCTAAGTTCAGTATTAAAATTACGAAGGGTTTCTTTTACAGAAGAGTTTTCTTTTGTGTGTAGGAGAGAATGAGAGACCGGGTGCTGACATAAATCAACAAAGTCTACAAATTCTAAACTTTTTAGAAGGCAATACGGACCTTTTTCTGTTGTTTGTATCTGAGCGCCTAGCCCCATGCAGGCTCCAAGAAAATGCAGGGGTTTTTTCATTTAGCGAGTTCCTCTTTTTTCTTTATTGATACTGCTTAAGAAATATCTCTCTGCAAACTTTCCTCCAAGAAATTTAGGTAGGTACCCTTTTGCACCTTTCTTAAGGAGTCTTTCGCTTCCTGTGATTGCAGCAAGTTCAGAGCCATGGTTTTCGTTATAAAGATAGAGATTCCATTCGCCAGTCCATGGCGTTGTATAAGAGGCAAGGTATATAGACTTATCTGGATGAGATTTAAAATAGTGCTTAACCCTTTCAGAAAAAAGCCGTGTTGTTTGTTTATGTGCTAAATGTTCATCTCGTTTTCTTGGGATAAAGATAAAAATGTTTCCATCTGTTTGAGAGAGGATTTTTTCAAGTGATTCATCAACGATCTCTTTGTCTTTATTTCCGAATTCATACCCTTTGCTATGATAGAATGGCAGGTTTAAGAAATATACTTCGGATCTTGGGTGAAGATATTCTAGAGCAAGTGTTGACTCAGAAGCTCTGATTTCTTTTTTCAAATTCGTATCTGTTATTTGTTCTTTTGGATAATTTTTAACGACTTTTAAGAGATGGTCTGGAAGAGTTGCAGAGTTTAAAAGATCGCTTTTGCATATGGAGGCTCTTGAGCCTTCTGTGACATTAAGGATAACTGTATGGATGTTTTGTTTGCCAGCTTCATGAATGAGTCCACCAAGACCAATTTCTGCATCATCCGGGTGTGGGGCAACGGCGACGATGATATCATCAGCACCAAATTGCAGTTTCTTCATGGATTTAGGAAGTTTGGAAATAGGCAGATCACGCAAGACTAGTATGGAGTTTGCAATGGGTTTAAGAGCAACAGAACCATTTTTTTGAACACGATATTTTTTCATGTAGAAAGACTCTGAGGGGTATTGCTTATCATCGATTCTAATGCGAATTGATTCAGCAAGGGAATGAATAATTTTGTCAAAGGCCGTTCTTTTTACTTGAGAAACATGGAATCTCTTTAAAGAATCGATCTTTCTGTCTAAGGTTCTTTTTACCAAAGGAATAGAGAGATTCTTTTTGAAATAATTCTCAGCGTAATAGATGCCGATCACTTTATTTGTCGGAGAATGTTTCTGAATGATTTTTGCGAGTTTGCTATGGTTGGTTTTTTTCTTAAAAAATTCGGGAAGATAGAGATACTCAGGTTTTGTATCACCGATAGCTTTATCGATCGTTTGAAAATTTTTATAGATGACTTTTATAACTTTGTTCTTCTTTTTAAGGTCCTGAAGTAGTTGTGAATCGTGAGGTCCGTTCTTTGCAATCCAAAGAATCGTTTTATCCTCTGGAAGTTTCMCAAGATTGATGTCTTCTTTTGTAAAAGCATTTTTGTCATTTAAAACACAAGAGGGTTTTCTGTGTGAAAGAACGTCTTCGAACTCAAAGGAATTCTGTCTTTCATTTTTCAGAATAAAAAGCTTTTTGATGACTGTTTCACTTGTATTGTGCAGCATCTGAGCGAGGCTCTCTTTGTCAAGAGTATCGAAACCAAAAGCTTTTTTATCGACAATGAGCTCTGGGGTGATTACTTTTACATAGCGAAGGAGTGAAGAAGGCACTTTATAGGTAGGTTTTTCTATTGCAAATGTGCGGTATAGAGCCTTTGCCTTATTTACTCCAAACGCCATCAAGATAAGCCTGTCGGAATCAAGGATCTCTCCAAAGCCCATGGTGACCGCCTGTTTTGGAACAGAGTCTATGCAGTATTCAAAAAACCTTGCGTTTTCACTTCTCGTTTCTTCCGTGAGGGGAACGAGTCTAAATTTTGTGTGAAGTGCCTTTTCGGTAAGCTCTTCTTCAGTGGAGTCTGATAGGAGAAAATCCTTTTCACAAAGAAAGTCATTGAATGCTATATGAGCCGGATCCACACCGATACCGCAAAAAGTAACAAGTCTTGTACTTAGATCTCTTTTTTCTGTTTCAAAAGCTTTTATATATTCCCTTATACTTTTTGTGAGAGAAGTTCCATTTTCAGCATAAGCACTAGGAATGTGGATGTTTTTTCTTAAGATTGCTTGATCCTTCAAACAAAAGTGATGTAATACGTTTGCTGCAAGAGTTGTGAGAGAAGGAAATTTTTTATCTGTGAGTAAGTAGTGTGAAACAAGTTTGTATGAGCTATTTTTTCTTTGTAGAGCACTGTCGATTCTTTTTATTGTATCAAGAATAGAGGCGTAAGTGTTTTCAGAAGAGGAAAATAGGTTGTTTAAAAGATCTTGTTTGAATAGATCTAAAGCATGGTTCAGGTCTAGTGGATTTAACCCATCGAGATGGGCATGGTTAAGATCTTCTTTTGTAATTCTAACAAGACCAAAGTGATTTAGTTTCTCAAGGGTAAGCTCTTTCGAAACAAGGTCAAAGAAATAGTGTCTCATGAAATAATTGTAGCTTTGCGTGTCGTCTTTATGAAGTCCTACATATTCATCTAAATTGAATGTTGTGACGTTTGAAAGATCGAGTTTCCCTTTATTCCAATATTCTACAAGTTTATTATAAAAGGGGACCGCAGTGTCGCCTGTTGGAAGAATGAAAATGAGTTTCTTTTCAAGAGCTTTCGCTTTATTTACTTCTTCGATAAAGATAGAGGCAGATCGCTCAGAAACTTCCTCGGGGGTTTCACAAACATCAATGGTACATGTGGTGGTTTCAAGGGTAGATGATTTACTAAGACAAAAACTTGTTGTGAAAAGAGCGATTGTAGTTAGAAAACAAAAAAAACGTTTCATGAAATCCCCGAGCTTGTGAGTAATTCGAGGAGTTTCTCATGAAACTTGTTTAAGTACAAAACGTTTTTGAAGTAATCACAAATTACAAGCTGTTTGTTGTTGCTGTCTGCTTAATTCTTCTTTGAAATAATGAATAGTTGTTTGAAGTCCTTCGGATAAAGATACTTTGGGTTTCCATTTTAATTCTTTATAAGCAAGAGAGATGTCGGGTCTTCTTTTTTGCGGATCATCTTCTGGAAGATCATGGAAAGAGATCACAGAACTTGAACGTGTCATTTTAAGGATTTTATGGGCAGTATCTTCGATGGTATATTCATCGGGGTTTCCAAGGTTGATAGGACCCACGATTTGATCTGGAGTTTGCATAAAGGTATAAATTGCATCTATTAAATCGCTTACATAGCAAAAAGAACGAGTTTGCATCCCTGAGCCATAAATGGTTATGGGAGAACCTTGTAAGCATTGGACGATGAAGTTTGAGATGACTCGTCCATCATTAAGGTTCATTCGAGGACCATAAGTATTAAAAATTCTACCAACTTTTATCCGTGCTTTTTTTGTTCTTAAATAGTCAAAGAAGATCGTTTCAGCAGATCTTTTCCCCTCATCATAACAAGAGCGAATTCCATGAGGATTCACATGGCCCCAGTAACTTTCTTTTTGTGGGTGTTCATTAGGGTCTCCATAAACTTCACTTGTTGACGCTTGGAAAACTTTAGTATTTGCTTTTGTTGCGAGTTCTAGAATATTCAAAGCGCCAAGTACACAAGTCTTCATCGTATGTATTGGATCTTTTTGGTATTGAGGTGGAGATGCGGCGCATGCAAAGTTGTAAATCTCATCGAGATTTTCTATCTCTGGTATTGGATTTGAAACATCATGCTTTATGTAGCTAAAGTCAGGGTTACTACCTAAATGGGCAATATTGTCAATAGATCCTGTCTGAAAATTATCAAGGCAAAGAACTTTGTATCCACTTTCGAGAAGTTTCTCACACATATGAGATCCAAGAAAACCAGCTCCTCCTGTAACGAGTGCTTTTTTCTTCTCAGCTGCAGAAGTAAAGGTAATAGAGATGATAAATAACATTAGTATCGTGTGAAATAGCGCTTTTCTCATGTTTCAACTTGTGTTTGTGTTTAACTAATCCAGACAACTTATATGGTTTGTTTTTTTTGCAAAATAAAATCTTTTTTTAAATTAATTTTTTGATCGCATATAGTTTTTAGTGTTTTATAAAAGGAGAAGATTATGGCAGTAAATATAAGATCCGCGCGTATTTATAGTACGCGACTGAACAAATGAAAAAGGCCAGCTAGTAGGATGCTTTCAAGCGGTACTAGAGGCGGGTGCAAACTGTGATCCTATGTTACATCKATTGATACGGCGCTATTTGTTTGTTGCAGGGATTGCGAGCCTTTCCCTTTAATGTAACTAGATGGATGCGCAGTGTGAAGGCCACCAAGGAAGAAAAAACGTTCTTACTTTCTTAAATATCTAAAAGCTTGAAAGCTCAAAAGAGCTATGTTATTGAAAGGAAAAGGATGAGTGTATGTTTGAATTTCATTGGAATTTTTATACAGTTTCTGTTTTCTGTTTAATAGCAATCGTAGTGGTTTTAATTATTTTGCAGGTGATTGTAAGAAAAAGATCTCCTCGCACAAGAGAGGACTACCATAAAAAGTTTCTAAAGCAGAAAAGAGACTTTGATCGCCATCTTAAAATCCTGAAGATTAGCTTTGATATGGAAAATAAAAATCTCAAAGAGAAGCTTCATAATTATGAGAAAGGAAAGCTCATTCCTGGCTCATTTGCAAGAAAAGACTCTCAAAATTTTGAAACCCCGAGCATGAAATCTTTAAAAACTTATCACAAAAATGCCCTCGATCTTCTTTTAAAAGGCCAAGAAAAACATAATGAAAAAGTAAAAGAAGATATCAGCAGGCTAAGTAAGGGCTATCATACTTTGGTAGATAGCTTAAAAGAAGAATATAAAGAAGCTGTGGAAAATCTAAATATAAAAGGTAAGCTGGCAAGCATTTCACATCCTGATGAACTTGCTAATGTGAAACAGTCTATGGAAGAAAAGATCACAAAAAAAAGCCTAGAGATGAAAGGTATGCAGGATAAGCTTGAGATTGAAAAGCAACGCCTTGCGAGCGATCTAAAGCAAGCGACCCTTGAAATAGAAGAGCTTAAAAAGAAACTTTCCCTTTTGGAAAAAGCCTCTTAGTCGCCAGATAACGTTTCCCCAGCCTCTATTATCGGAGGCTGCTCTTTTAAAAAAAATGTTAAAAGACCCGCAACTGCTAGCATGATCGGAAGGATCAAAAAGGCATTTTGGAAGTCTTTTATAGAATATACATTTATGCCATTTGTGATTTTTCCATCCCAACCACTATCAAGAAATACCCCGATGATAGGCTGCACTATAGAGCTTCCTACAGCTACGACGAAGTTTGTAAAAGCAATTGAAGTACCTTTGATATTTGGTGAATTTATCTCTGCTGCGAGAGTAAAGTTCAGCAGCTGACCTGAGGAAAAGAATCCCACAAGAAACATAAACACGTAGACGAGGAAGATAGGCATTTTAGTTAGGTACACAACACACAGAAGCGAAGCTAGAGTAAGGAATATTGTAATCAGAATGATATGTTTTCTGTTTTTAATTTTATCTGACAAGAAGCCCATGATAGGACCGCCTATAAGCCATCCAAAAAAGAGCATTGAGGTCGCAAAACCTGCTGTATGTTTACTTACGTGGTAAGTTTTTTGGATGAAGGGTACACCCCAAAGGCCTCCGACAGCTGTAGTTGTCATATAAAAGAAAAGAGCAATAACAGCGTTCAGCCAGGAGTGACCACTTTTACAAAGTTGCTTAAGGTATGTTTCCAATTACGCATTAATTTTTTACCTAAATTACTATTTGTATAGTGTATATGTTTTTTAATCAATGCTTTTAGTTCTGTGATATCGTCAATCTCTAATGATTCAAATTCAATAGTTTCTGTATTGCATAAACCATTCGTAAATTTATTTTTCGGATCATAGATATAGGCAATACCGCCACTCATACCAGCGGCAAAATTTCGTCCTGTTTTTCCTAATACTACTATTTTTCCACCGGTCATATATTCACATCCATGGTCGCCAACTCCTTCAACAACAGCAATTGCTCCTGAGTTTCGTACTGCGAAACGTTCAC
>NVUU01000034.1 GCA_002402025.1 Candidatus Aerophobota bacterium | reverse complement strand
ATAATAAGGCAGTTTATTTAATGGGCAATAATGAATTGTTAGATAATGGGTTTTTATTGTTAAAAGAAGATGTGAGTATGAATTCTCCTGTTGGTGTTTTAAATTATGAGTTTTATAACTCCATTAATGAGCTAAAGGAACTACTTAATGAACAAAAGGATGAATTGCAATGCGTTGTTTCTTCAGATAATACTCCCATAAATACATTGGCATTTGGAGAAGCACAATGCCCTGCATTAAGTGATTATGCAGATGGGATTGATACCTTAGAATTTCTTACAGTAGAGTCAAAGAGGAATTTGGGGATAAAAAACAATATCTTGTGAGCGATATGTGTGATTCTACAATCAGTAGATAGAGCGTATGGATTAATTTCATCCGGAAGTTCTTATACCCTATGGAAAGCCGCGATCTGTTGTCTGATTAGCGTTGCAAATAGCTGTCATAATTAGACCTGCACAATTAAATTTTGATCCATTTTATGTGAAGCTAATCTTAAAAGACAAAAGGAAAACGGCAAATAATATTACTAAAAATAAATTTGCTACGGCTCTATAAAAAAATAGGCCTTAGAGTTTTCTAAGACCTATCAGAGTTTTAAGTTGGTAGATGCTTAAGCGAAAACGCTTACTGCGGTTTCTACTGTAAATACATGTTCGTTTAGAAATTCAGCTGCATTTGCATTATTCAGCTGCGGTWGTACGATGCGAAGCTGTGAAAATTTCTCCATATGACCAGAACCGCCAGCTACCCTATATGTATGAATATGATCTTTTTTATTTTCAGCCCTTTCCATGGCTTTAGTAAGGCTTGCAAATTCTGGAATTACCCAATCTCTTTCATGATTAAAAATATGTACGGGAGATTTGATTTTGCTAAGCTGCTCAACATTGTCAAACTTCCATCCAAGGTTTCTTAAAATCCACTTCACAAGACGTGTCGGCATTAAAGGAAGCTGGTTTGAAATATGTTCGGACACCTTTGATAGGCTAGAGAATGTTCTGCTTAATATAAGAGGAGCATTTGAGTCTGTATGTAGAGCTTTTAGGTGCGTTGCAATAGCACCACCCATAGAATGACCATAAAGAATAATATCATTTTCATCGTACCCAAGGTTCTTTGCATATTGATACAGGGTGTCAGCATCTAAAACAAGACCATCCTGGGTCGGTTTGCCGGTGCTTTTGAAAACACCTCTTGGATCGATCATCAGGAAACTGTGGGGTGTTTCGCTCTCGCAGAGCATCYCTTGCATCCAGTTTGTTACTGAACCAAAGCGGTACGGTTCTCCGTTGCCACCAAAAGCGAGGATGACTTTTGCGCCAGGTGTGTCCGCATCTTTATGCTTGATATAGTGACCATGTAGTGTCTTGCCATCAGGGGACTCTAATGTGATTTCAGTCGGTGTGTATGTATTTCGTACTGCGTCTAATTTTGTGTGTGTACCTGTTTTTGCGTTTTCATTTTCTTTTGGAAACCAACTATTAAACTCATTTTCAAAGTGGATATCCCCATCAGCTGTTCGCCTACCGGTATTCCTCGTTTCAAATGTTTTCCAAAAGCGATCAAAATGCTTATCTGCCAATTTTTGCGTCTGAGCATTTGAAATAAAAGGAGAGGCCGCAGGATATATCATCCATCTTGCAATAAGGGAAGCAATTGCTCGTGGAACATATACAATGATTTCTTTTGCAATGTAAGTGACTCTTTCCATAACGGATCTAAAAGGAAGAGGTTTTAGCTCATTATTGTTTGGTGTCCAGTTTGCTTTAAAATCTGGAACTTGACTAACAGAAGCCATTGTATTTACCTTTTATGTTGATTTACGAAATATACTATAAAAAGACATGATAAAAGTAAACAATAAGCAGAGTTAACTGTTGTAAAATAATAAAACAAAATACTATTTATATAGATTATTATAATCCTAGATAAATTTAAGACTTTAGGGTCTAGAAGAGTAATGCTTCCACGATTTATAAGATCTTACTGTGACCAGTTGCGTTTGTAGCTCATGACAAGTTCCTTTTGTTTTTGACGATGAAGAACCTGCCTGTTTTTTTTAGACTATCTCAATCAAAATTTTAATTTTCCTTTTTTTTAATTTTAGAATTTAAATATAATAAGTAGTATTTTAAAGATTATTAAATTGGTAATAATTGATTATTTTGCTGTTTTAGTGTATAATTCTTATTATTAAGAATAGAAAAGAGTTTGTACATATGAGTTCTGTGAATTTTAAAGTAGATGTATTTGGGCCGAAGTTTTGCCCATTTGATACTTGTGCACAAGAAGTTGTTAAACTAGAAAATGGGGCTGTTGCACATCCGTTTGTTTTAATTAGTTCTTGTGCTGCAGGAGAACAGGCAGGGCTTGTGTTCATTCAGAGTGTTTTTTCAAGAATCGCAACACTGACAGAAAAGCCAAGCTGGTTAAAAAAAGATGGTTCACTTAAGAAGATAGAGTACCTATGTTCTTTGAGTGGTTCTGAGAGAAAAGCCATGAAAGGCATCTGGGATAAGGCCGTAGATGCAGATGGTTTCTTGAAGACAGAAGACTTACATGTTTTCAAAGAAGAGAGTATTAAAGGGCTTTTTGGAGTTTCAGATGGTTATGTAGGGCAAGCAAAAATTACGATTAAAGGCAAAGGGTATGAAGTTACTAAATTAAAATGTACATGTAATCTGCCTTCTCCAGGGTTTGCTATTGAAATCCCAGCAATTACGCAAAAGGTTGCTTTGCACAAAGGTGATGAAAAATATGGCGAACTGACACTGGATATGATTAAGTGTCTCGATGATGAGTCTGTATGCCTTGTAAATAAGTATGTAAGTTTTGATGTGTCAGAGCAAGAGTTAATTCAAAATGTTAAACTCTCTGATATAAGTGTTGATAACTTTCACTTTAACGAAGGTCTTATGGACAAAATCGCACGCGTCTGCACAGAGGTTTATAGAGCCTACATCAGGCCAGTTGTACGTTTTGTACAAAGACAACTTGGAAGTCTTGGAAACGTTGTAAAGCCTGTTAATGCAAGCATAAAAACAAAAGGGATGCATTTCGATCTAAATGTTGTATGGGCCAATTTCGAGCTAGAAATTTCAGTCTAGTTAAGTTATCTCGTCATGAGATGTTCACCTACAAAGCATGATTAACACAGTATTTTATAAAAAACTGATTAAATACAAATAAAAATTAAGGGTAATATCTAGATAATTTTGTAATAAAGTATTATTTTATTCAATTATTGTTAATCAATATTCAATTCACAGTAGTTTCAAGAAAAGTTGTCAAAATAAAATTTAGAGGTTTGGCTCTTTTCAGAATTGCTTGAAATTGCTATATAGGCCATCAAACGATAGTTTGAGGCAAGGATATGCGTTATTATTTCTTTTTTCTTTTAACTCTTCTTACAGCCTGCTCAGGACTTGAAAGGTCTGAGCAAGAAAGAATGCGCAGGGTCAATGCTAAAGCAGAAGAGATCTATAGACTAAAGGGTGAAAAGTTTCTCACTATAGAAATTCCCAAAAAGAGAAAAAGAGAACAGTACTCTTTTGAAAAGTATACGATAGGTAACCATCCAAGAATCACAAAAGAATATTTCCGTTGCAGAGGTAGTGCAAAAAATCCTTCCGTGATGCTGAAAAAAAATACAAAGAATGCGATTTGTCATTTTGATTGTGGGGGGTATGATAAACATTCTCTTCCTGTAAGAGAGGAAAAAGAATATATCTATCCTGTTTTAATAGACCTTCTAAACTATATCCAAGAAAAGACTCAAAAAAAAGTTGTGATCACTTGCGGACATAGATGCCCTGTCCATAATGTTTACGCGGATGCCTCAAAGAAAAACCAATCGTCAAAACATCTTATTGGCGCAGAAGTAGATTTCTATGTGCAGGGTATGGAACAGTGCCCAAAAGAGATAGTAGATCTTATCATGAACTATTACGAAAATGTGGAGGAAGCGTCTTACAAATCTTTTGCAAGATACACATCAGCAGATAGCAATGTTTCTATAAACCCCTGGTATAACAAAGAGATCTTCATAAAACTATTTGATAAAAACGAGGGGCGTGATTTTGATAACAATCATCCATATCCCTATATAAGTCTTCAGATGCGCTATGACAAACTTGGTAAAAAAAGAGTGCTATATAGCTGGCACCAGGCTTTCAATGGCTTTATGAGATGGTAGATTACGTCTTTATGATGTCATGAAAAGACTCAAAGCAACTTGCTTTGTCTTTCAAAGGGCCATCTAGTTTGGGATAGCGGTTTGGAATAATACAAACGGGTGTGATGGGGGTTTGTATCAAGGCTTCTAAGCCCTTTGGAGTGTCTTCGAACCCAACGGTATTTTTATCCGATCCAAAAGCCTTAAGGGCTGTAAAATACCCGTCTGGAGAGGGCTTTGCTTCTTTATAGCATTCTCTTGTGATCCAAGTTTCGATAAGGTTTAAAGCAGGCTTCTGATCTCTAATAATTTCGACCTGGGCTTTAGGAGAGTTTGTGACAACAAACATGGGTTTATTTTCTTTTTTTAGAAGTTCTAAAAATTCTTTAACCCCTGGCATAAGCTCTGTTTTGCCGCCGAGTAGAAGCTGTGTATAGATCTCTTGTTTTTCCTCACGCAGGTTCAGCCAATCAGGTCTTTTGTCATAAAGAGAGGGAAACTCTTTATAAACAGCATTTGCGAGATACTCTGTACTTTTATGGGCATTTGAGCAGTAAGTAGCAAAGTCCCAGATAAGCTCGCAATTATGCCGATTCAGCATATCTTTATAGGCTATGTAGTGTAGWTCTTCTGTATTTACAAGAAGGCCATCAAAATCAAAAAGGTAAGCGTCGTAGCTAAGAATATCCAATGGTGTTCTCCATATTAATGAGCCATTCTAGACGAAAAAAGATAACTGTTCTATGCTTTCCTTCAAGATGGCAACTGCAAACTGAGGGWTTTATGACAAATGCGAAGATAAAGAAATTTTGGGTCGCTGCAGCGATTACGAACATAGTTGTTCTGACTATTGCTGGTATTGTGACTCTTACTTTTGGTATTTTAGAACCAGAGATTATGAAAGRTGTATATATTTCGGCATTTATAAAAGGTATATTTGGAGGCACTCTAATCGGCATTGTTGCATTTATAGCCTTCGGTCTGATTTTGTATTTTAGATCATATAAGAAATTACATACTGGGTTATTGACATTCATAGTGGTTTGCGGTGTTATTAATATTCCCAAGCAACTTCATACGATCTATCAGTATTTGCAGTTAAAAAATTCGGTTTATGCAACGCAGATCCCTAAGTTCTTATTCTATTTTGGAGTTTTTGGAACGATGCTCTTGTTGCTGGTTCTTGCAGGGTATTTCTGGATATTTTCCTGTGCGATGCTAAGGCGTATGAACTTTGAAGAGAAGGGCAATATCATCGAGGGTAAAGAAGTATATGTGCCGGCCCTTGTTGCACTAAAAGAGGCAGGCTCTCTAGAAGTTCTTAAAACATCATTTGAAAAGAGTAAAAAAGAGTACTCTGAGATTGCTTGGTATTTGAAAAGAGTTTTCAAGAAGAAGAAAAAAGAACTTAAATAAATGCCGATGACCGGACTCGAACCAGCACCTCATTGCTAAGAGTAGATTTTGAATCTACCGCGTCTACCATTTCGCCACATCGGCATATTTAAGGCTCCAGATCATAGCAAGAAGAGCTGTTTCAATAAAGATTAATCATATTCCGTTTATCAGCATGTTCTGCTTGACTTGTCGGCATGTTATCGGCTTTATAGAAAATAAAGACTAAGCGGACATTAGGCCTATATTATGCCGACAAACTTTAAGCCTGTATACAATCAACTCAGCCATTGCCAGGCACCTTATGAGGATTGAAGCAGCCAAAGAAAAAGTCATTTTATTGCCTATTAATCCTACAGTGCTCGCATCTTTGCGTGAGACAGCAAAGCTATATACTACGCATTACTCTACCATGATAGAAGGCAATCAATTAAAACCCGAAGAAGTTAAGGAAGTTATTCAGCATGAGGGACATTTCCCTGGTAGAGAACGAGATGAACATGAAGTTAAAGGCTATTACGCAGCACTGGCTCAGCTTGAGCAGTATGCAGCGCAAAATCATCCTGTAACTGAAAAAGTAATCAAAACCTTACATGCTCTTGTGATGAGTGATGGCCGTTCTCGTGTCAAGGCCACTCCTTACCGTGATGGACAAAATGTTATCAAGGACGGTGGTACTGGTACAATCGTCTACATGCCCCCAGAATCTAAAGACGTACCTGGGCTAATGCGTAATTTAGTGCCATGGATCAAAGAAAATGAAGAATTACCATGTCCTATTGTAGCTGGTATTGCTCACTATCAATTTGCAACGATTCACCCTTATTACGATGGCAATGGTCGAGCGAGTAGATTACTGACGATTTTAATTTTGCACCTTGGTGGATATGATTTAAAAGGGCTGTACTATCTGGAAGAATATTACGCCAAGAATTTACTTGGCTATTACCGGGCCATTAACGTTGGACCATCTCATAATTATTATTTTGGAAGAGTTGAAAGCGATATCACCGACTGGATAGAATATTTTACTGAAGGTATGGCTTTTGCTTTTGAAAAAGTGGTCGTTCAGATGATTGCAAGCAGTGAGAAAGGCGAAAAAGACCACTCTGAACTCATGCGTACTCTGGATCCCAAACAACGTAAAGCTCTTGAGCTATTCAAGGATTATGATGTTGTCACAAGTAAGCAAATTGGTGATTTATTTGGCTTCCAACCACGTACAAACTCTGCACTTTGTAAAAAATGGGTTGAAGGTGGTTTTTTGGAAATAGCTAATCAAAGTTTTAAATCAAGAAAATACAGCTTAGCTAAAAAATATAAAAAATTATTGGATATTTAGTTATGGACATAACTAACAGAAACGGAAAGCAAAAAGTTGTACTTGTAACAGGTAACAACAATCCAGRAGGGATCGGCGCGGCTTTGTTGAATAATTCATTTTTGAAGAACAGACCACGTGTTTTAAGTGTCAATTTCTATCTTGCCAAAGTGTCTCCTTAAACACATCACGAACCCATATATGCAAAGTTAATTTTTCTTCAACGTATTTTGGCAGGCAATGATTTCCCATTTATCTTCTGTTTTTACAAAAGTATGGGAGAAAATTCCATATATCGTTTCTTTTACATCTGTTCCAGGTTTTCTAAATCCATCCACTTTCCAACGGACAAGGGTAATAACAAGGCTTGGATTCACCTCACGAAGTTTTAAATCAGTCACTTCAAAAATAGAGTCTTTTAGAAAGGAATCATGAATTTGGTTATGTCTTTCCTGTATTTTTTCTTTTCCTAAAAAATCTATACCAAAAATATTCACAAAACTCGCATCCTCTGAAAAATTATTAGTAAACCCTCTACCTTTATTATGATTCCAGGCATGCACATAGCCTTTGATTATACTCTCTATTTTTCCTTGATCCTGAGTTTCTAGAACATATGCCTTACTTGTAAAAAGAAGAGATAAAACAAACAGATAAACTGCAAAATAACGTTTCATAAAACGGGCTCCATATTGAATTTAATATTGAACGGATTTAAGTTCGATTTTTTTGCACTTTTGTACATATATTGATTTTTAACACAAGATCTTCTGAAAATAGATTGTCATGAGGTATTAGATCAGAATACAAACGTTATTCGTATTCGATATGCACAAGAAAAAGCCCGTGGACAGGAGCTGCCTCGGAGATYGTTCCTCTAGGAGAGGTGTGTGTTTGTGAAGACAATTTGCCTATAAAAATTAGAAACTAGTGAATGGATTTCATCCATGTTTTTTTTCAAGAGACATTGCTTTGCGAGCTCCGAAAAAGTTTTTGTCCATTCTTGCGGAGGCGCGGCGAGTTTCTCTGGTAGATCATGGGTTGCTCTTCTATGGAATGTCTGTTTTAGTGCAGAAAGTAATTCCTCTCCTTTCATCTGTTTCTGTTCTATAAGTAACGCCATATCAATAAGGTCCTTCACTCGAGAGTTAACCCGGTTTTGGTAAGTGAAGGTATAGGCATGCACTTTTTCAGCGAACTGCTGTTCCCTTGAAATAACTTGATATACAGGAGGGTTTATTCCAAAGAAATCAAGGCAGCCCTTTCCCTGGATTTGCTCAAAAGGCTCAAGACATATGTCCCCAAGGCCTACATCTATATGAAACTTTACAAAAGTGCGTGAAGCTACGATGGATTCGATAGGAAAACGATAACCCCCATATGGTGGACCTTCTAATTCTTTTAGAGGAGGTCTTACTCGAAAATAAAAAAAATCGGAGAAAATTTCACCACAATCTTCCTGTAGTTTTGATAAGATAAGCTTTTGATCTGAATATAAGGAGTTTGTTTTAAAAAATAGATCAATATCMTGCGTTGCTCTTGCTACATTTAAACGAAGCTCCATAGCATGTCCTCCTTTTAGGACCCAAGGAGAAGATTTGGATGCAAACAAACGAGCTAAAAAACGTTCAAAAGCCACCTGCTGTCTTAAAATTTGTAACCCGATATTTTTTGATCTTGATTTCATTAGTAATCGTGCTTCAAGGCTTTTTCTGAAATCCGCATCTGTTTTAAATACTTTTTTCTCGGCGGTCATTGTATCCCTTTCAAATAAGTATATAGAGGAGAATTTAGAACATTTGGTTCTTCTAAAAGCATTTTTAGCTGTTTTTGAGTGATTAAACCCATTCGGGTGGAATCATTCACAGCCTGTATGACCAAATCATGAGAAATCGAAGGGGACTCAATGATGTCGAATAAGGTTTGATATGGTGTTGTAACTTTATATCCATCGCTCAAGTTCACGGATTCTTTTTTTAGGTTTTTTTTGTATATTATCAAAACCGAAGGAATTTCTGAATGTCTACGAAAGCTTGGTGGAAGTGTCATATGTAGCTTGGTTGGCATTACATCTGATAGGCCATAGATTGAAAGAGCGGTTTGGTGTGAATATACACCTTCAATGCATCCTTTCCGATTGCAAGACCAAAGAGCCCAAATAACAAGATCAGGACGCTCTGTTTGAGGAAAGTTCGTAAGTCGATATATGCCTCTGTAAACTCGGCTCCATCTGCCTGTTTTAACATGATAATTTATAGTCTGTGGTGTGAATCCACAGTTTTTAGCTTGGCGAGTAGTAAAGTAGCCTTGTTGGGATTCCGCCTTTGCAAACAGCTTATTATCAGTCTTTTCTGTTTTCATGTGTATAAAAGTTCGAATTTTTTGTACCTTTGTACAATATATTGATTTTAAGCACAATAGCTTCTGAAAAAATAGATTGTCACGAGGTAAAAGATCGGAATGCAAACGCTACTTGTATTCGATATTCACAAGAAAAAGCCCGTGGGCAGGAGCTGCTTTAGGAGCGAGTCTTCTGTCTTGACTTTCTAGAAGTTCTGGGATCTTTTCGATTTCGAGCTTACCTGCTGCACATTCGATCAGGGCACCTGTGATGTTGCGGACCATCTTGTATAGGAAACCACTTCCAGTGAACTCGAGTCTGTAGCCGCCTTCTTCTTCTATTGCATTAAGACTGTATATGGTTTTAACAGGGGAGGCTTTTGCGGAGCCTTTTCCGGCTTCATTAGCAAAGGCCTTAAAGTTATGCGTTCCTTCGAACTTTTTGCAGGCCTTTTTTAGAAGATCGATATCAAGCAGTCGTTTCACGTGGAGACTTATACCTCTTTTAAAAGGCGTTTGGAACTTTTCTAAATGAAGGTGATAATGATAAGTTTTTTTCTTAGCACTGAATCTTGCATGGAAATCGTTTGCCATTTTTTCGAGCTTTAAGATGCGGATTTCATGTGGCAGTAGACCGTTCAATGAGAACAGGGTTTTTTCGATCTCGAGCTCTTTTTCTGTTTCAAAATGCGCTACTTGAGCAAGAGCATGCACGCCTGCATCGGTTCTTCCAGAACCGATTACTTTGAGCTTTTCTTTGAGGATTTTTTCGATGGCGCCCTCAATGAGCTCTTGGATAGAGACTGCGTTTGGTTGCACCTGCCAGCCTGAAAACTTTCCGCCATCGTAGGCAATGGTGATTTTGTATCTATTCACAAGGTCACCTTTAGTTTTGCCATTTCAAGATCGATAGGTGTTGTGATTTTGATGTTTGACTTGCAAGCCTCTACAAGTTCCACGGGATGATTAARCAGCTCTGCAAAAGAAACATCGTCAGTTACGGAAAGATTTAGTTTTTCTGCATGCTCGATCCCTTTTTTTAAAAGATCGTAACTTAGATATTGCGGCGTTTGGATTTCCCAAACAGATTCTCTTTCGAGAGTTTCTTGCACAAGATTTCCTTTAGCAAGTTTTATTGTAGAGGTTGCTTTGTTTGCAAGAGTCGCAGCTTTTGCAGCTCTTCCCGCATCGATCAGTTTGAGAATGTCTTCTCTTTTTACAAAAGGTCTTGCCCCGTCGTGAATAAGAACCCCTGTATTCTTGCCAGAAAGGGCCGAAAATCCACTTTTCACTGAGTCTTGTCTTGTTTTGCCAGGTTTCGCAAATAGAGGCGTTTTATAGCCTTTAAAGAAGTTTTCATGCTCTTTTTCACAGACCACCACGATCTCGTTGATGAGGGGGAGGCTCAAGAAGGTATCCAGGCTATGAAGGATAAGAGGCTTTTGTCCAAGTGTTGTGTACTGCTTGGGAATGGTGCCGCCAGCTCTTAGGCCTGTACCRCCAGATAGCAAAATGAGAGATAGATGGGTGTCCATAATAGGTCTTATTGTTTAGGTAGAGAGTAGCAGAAATTTAGATAAATAGCAGGGGAAAAGCACCGCTTCAAAAGGCGGTGCTGAAATAAAACTTATGAAAGGTGGTTGTTAACAAGTTTTGTCATTTGAAACATGTTCACAGCTTCTTTTGTGCCAAACACTTTCGCGAGTTTTTCATCAGGAATGATGTCTCTTCTATTATTTGGATCTTGGTTTTTATGCTTTTTAATGTATTCCCATAGTTTCTTTGTCACTTCTGTACGAGGCATAGGTCCCTTACCCACTACGTCAGCTAATTCGTCACTAAGTTTCATTGGTTGCATGAATTTAGAATTCTTTTTAGTCATTGTAAAACTCCTTTAAAAGAGGTTTTTTTCTATTAAGAGGATAAATTTATATCATCTTTTCTTTCCTCGTGTGACAGTTTGTAGCGTTCTTTTGAATTTATAGTCAAAAAAAAACATGAAAAAGAGCGGTTTTTTGTGAAAAAACGAGATTTTCTTGCGTTTTAGAGCTTTGACATGGCAATTTATCGGTTTTGCAAAGTGAGTTTACCCATAAAGTATGTCAGAGCTTCTTAAGTCTATAACTATTGTTGATTTTTCATCTGAGATCCAAAGATTGCAGCCGGTCGTAAATCGGATGCTTTTCCAGACGGAACTTGAAAAGAAGTTGTTTTTTTTGGAAAACAGTCAAGAGGTTAAGGACTACTTTTCTAAAAGAAAGAATTTTAAAAAGCTTCTGTCTTTCTTTACTTCTTTAGAGCTCTATCTTCTTTATGCACTCATCGTGATGGATCAGATAGAGCATTTGTTTATCTTTAAAGATGAAAAGGCTCTTGCAAATGTTCTCACTGTCAAAAAGTTCCTTGTGGATCTTATCGATGTGGATTCTTTCTACGAAAGGGAAGGAGGAGTTATAGGTTATCACCTACGCTCTTTAAAGCTTCTGCAAGAAAGGAACTTTCCAAAAGAGGTGAATAGCTCTGAAAAATATTACCCACCTGAAGGGATTGATCTTACGAAAGCCTGTCCTGATATCGAAGAAGATGTGATATTTGGTATCAAATCACTCAAGGAAATGGCAGAGATTTATCCTGTTGGGGGTGCTGCAGACAGGCTGCATCTGCAAGATGAGAAGACGCATTTTGATTTGCCAGCTGCAAGGCTCGAGTTTTTAGGAAGAACTCTTCTTGAAGGAATGATACGAGATCTTTGGGCAAAAGAGTATTTGTACTTCAAGCTTTTTGGAGAACAGATAACAACACCTATTGCTATGATGACATCGAATGAGAAGTGCAACGATACCTTGATCAAAGRGATTGTACATGGCACAGCTTGTTTTCAAAGACCCAAAGACAGTTTTAAATTTTTTACGCAGCCGCTTGTGCCGACATTCACAGAAGAGGGAAAGTGGTGCTTAAAAAAGCCTATGGAGCTTCTTTTAAAGCCAGGAGGCCATGGTGTCATATGGATGCTCGCGCTTAAGAAAAAAGTGTTTAAATGGTTTTCTTTGCAAAATAGAAACAAAGCGATCGTGAGACAGATCAACAACCCCATGGCGGGTGTGGATTTTGGAGTTTTGGCTCTTTTTGGGATTGGTTGCAAGGAAAACAAATCCTTTGGTTTTGCTTCGTGTTTAAGGCGTGTCAAAACGTCTGAAGGGATGAACATTTTAAAAGAGGTTCCAACAGAAAATGGGTACTCTGTTGTTCTTTCAAACATAGAGTATTGCGATTTCCAGAAATTTGGAGTGCAGGATGTTCCAAAAAATCCGGATGAACCTTACTCAGTGTTTCCGTCAAATACAAATATTTTATTTGCAGACCTTAAAGCTGTTGAAGAAGTGACAAAGTCCATGCCATTTCCTGGAATGCTTGTGAATTTTAGGGAAATGAAACACATGGACGCAAATGGACAGGAGTGTGTTTCAAATGTGGCAAGGCTAGAGCTTCTTATGCAAAATATTGCAGATGGTTTCTCAAAGTCGCGTACAAAATCCATTGAAGGTGAGTCCTGCAAAGATCTGCCGACATTCATTACGTTCAATAAAAGGCGTAAGACGATTTCTCCAACAAAGAAGCAGTTTGTACCAGGATCTGGTCTTGTAGAAACTGCACATGGCTGTTTCTATGATTATTTAAAAAATGCAGAAGAGCTTCTTTCGGAGTTTTGTGGTTTTGATATTCCAAAACTTCCTAAAGAAGAAGATTTTCTTGAAAAAGGTCCTTCCTTCTTATTTATGTATCATCCCGCTCTTGGTCCGTTGTATTCTATGATTGCGCAGAAGCTTATAAGTGGTTTTTTTCATTATGGGTCGGAGCTTCAGCTTGAGATAGCGGATGTGTGTATACAGAATATGACCTTAAATGGCAGTCTTTTCATTCATGCTGAAAAAGTCCTTGGAGATGTTGTTGATGACAACCTGCAGTTCTCTAATAATACAGGGAAGTGCGTTCTTAGAAATGTCCGTATTATCAATAAGGGTATCGACAGATCTTGTGATAATATCTATTGGAAAAACAGGATTGAGCGAAAAGAGTCCTGCATGATCCTCTTGCAGGGCAATTCTGAATTTATCGCAGAAGATGTGACCCTGCATGGTGATCTTATGATCAGTGTAAAAGATGGAGAAAGGCTCACTGCTAAAAATGAAGATGGAGAGGTTGTTTTTGTTCGAAAAAAAATCTCTCGTACTGAACCTCTTTGGAACTACACTCTTTCTGATAACCTTATCAAACTACATCTCAATAGATGAAAAAAAGCGATGTTTCTAAAAACATCGCTTGGTAGCTTTAAAGATTCTTAAGAAAAAAGCTTATACAATTGCTTGTTCTGTAGAAGCTGTACTTGCTATGAATCTAGATGCAGCGTAGCTTACAAGAAGTGCTGATACAGCGCCGACACCAAGTAATGTGATCTCTCTTGAATTTCTTGAGCAGAATGAGGCCATTTGGCTTGCGCTGCTTTTTAGATAATCTAGTGCAACATTTCCAGCTTTTCCTGAAAATGCGATAAATCCTTTTAGGGCTGTCATGAGATGAGCTGAGCCAGATTTTACAAGATCTGTAAGAATTGTAATTGCTTTAGATCCCCATTGACCAGCTACTTTCGCTGTTGCGACTGCATGTGTCTGGAGTGCTTGTGCAGCTCTTACTGCTGTTTGTTGTGGTATACCTGATGCCATTGTTCCTCCAATTGTGAAACTTTATCGAATGATTTTTGATTTGGTCCTAGTAAGGGGGGCAGTTTAAATAGTTATGAAATTAAATGTAAAGGGTTGATTAAGCGGTATAATATTGAAGAAATAATTTGATGTTAATTTGATTTAGTTATTCTACGAATTAGCTTAAAGAAATCAAATCTCGTTGCGCAGTGAGTCTTTTTCCTATATAAAAGAAGGACATTTCGAAAAAGGTATTTAGAATATGAATGAAGAAATCAAAGTTAAGCTCAAAGATTTAAAAGAGAGACTTCATCATATGTGGGGGTATCTTTGACCTCGCAAACAAAACAGGAGAGCTAGCAAAACTTGAAGAGCAGATGGGCACTTCGAACTTTTGGGATAATAACATCAAAGCCACAAGAGTGATTGAAGAGGCGAACAAGATAAAATCTTGGTCGGAGCCTTACAACCTCGTAAGCACGAGATATGATGCGTTAAATGAGATGCTTCAAGAGGTGGATGAGACAGATGAGGTGTTTTATGAGGAGCTTGTGAGCGAGCTTGTCTCTATCACAACAGCTGTTGAGGAACTTGAAGTGAAGAGAATGCTTTCTGGAGAACTCGATGATAAGGATTGCTTTATCATGATAAATGCAGGAGCTGGTGGAACAGAAGCTTGTGACTGGGCTCTTATGTTATCTCGCATGTATCAAAGATGGGCTGCAAAAAGAAAATGGAAGGTAGAAATCGTTGATTCTGTCGATGGAGATGTTGCCGGGATTAAAAGTGTGACACTCAATATCCATGGTCCTTTTGCATACGGCTATGCAAAAGCGGAAAAAGGAGTTCATAGACTTGTCCGCATTTCTCCGTTTGATAGTAATTCAAAAAGGCATACGAGTTTTGCTTCTGTCGATGTGATTCCTGAGATAAAAGATGATATCCAGATTGAAATACGCCCTGAAGATGTGCGTGTGGATACTTTCAGAGCGTCTGGCGCGGGTGGTCAGCATATCAACACAACAGACTCCGCTGTTAGAGTGACACATATTCCAACAAAGATTGTGGTTTCTTGTCAGAATGAGCGTTCTCAACTGCAGAACAAAGAAACCTGTTTTAAGATTTTAAAGTCTAAGTTATATGAGAGAGAAGTTCTAGAGAGAGAGCAAGCTATTAAGGGTGGTGAGAAAAAAGAGATTGCTTGGGGTTCTCAGATTAGAAATTATGTCTTCCAGCCATACACCCTTGTCAAAGATACAAGAACAAAGTTTGAGAAAGGAAACATACAAGATGTGATGGATGGAGCAATTGATGAGTTCATCACAGCCTTTTTAAAAGAGTTTGGGTAAAATACTTGAGTATCGTAGAAGAAAAAGCTTTTGATATCCGTTATACAAGACTTGAAGATGGAGCTTTTTTAAAAAAATGGCTTCTTGAAAAAGATGTCCTTGATCACTTCTCCATGAAAGACGAAAAAGAAGTGGATGAAATGCTCAAGATCTGGCTTGGGTTTTCGCGGTATAAATCAGGTCTCACAGCGTGCTACAAGGGAGTACCCTGCGGTATTACCACTCTTTTCTTAATGCCTTATATCAAGCTTGTACATCACTCTCTTGTGTATCTTATTGTGGATCCAAAAATGCAAAGA